>OMII01000103.1 GCA_900299055.1 Pseudomonadota bacterium
GCGAAGCTGAGGGGGTGCCGGTAGGAGAGGCTGATGGAGTGGTTGTTGGCGTACGGGTATAGGCTGACGGCGGGACAGGTGTATACGTCGACGTCGAAGTGGCTGTTGATGTTGGAGTTGCGGTATCGGAGGGTGTGTGAGTTGGCGAGTTAGCGGATGTTGAAGATGGTGTCGTGGTAGGTGACTGAGTGGGGGTCGATGTCGCCGTTGATGACGGGGTCATCGTTGGAGTGTCGGTTTGAGTAGGTGTGTGGGATGGGGTGGGTGTGTCGCTTGGCGTAATAGTAGGCGTAGCAGAACTTGTGGGGGTGTCTGTAGCGGTATCGATTGGGGTATCAGTAGAAGTGCTTGTTGGTGTCACCGTTGGTGTTTCTGTCGAGGCGGGGACTGGGGGCGGAAGGATACAAGAGCCGTTGTCACAGTAACAAGCTCCGTTGAGGTAGGAGGGGACCCCGCCGTTACCGCAGGTTCCAGCGGCGCTACATGATGGACAGGTCGGAATAGCATACGCCTCAGGTGTAAACGAGAGCATCACGTACAAAGCTACGAAAATTGCGGAAATTACACCTCTCTTGAGGACGTTGGATCTCGAAAGCAGGGTGTGAGCGTTCGTGCCCGCAGGATGCACGGAGAGGGGGTAACGTAGCGAAGTGTGGAGAGAGTTACTACCAGACTCCGACAGAATGGGGGTTGGTCGCGCTTGCTGAGACGACCGCACAGCGAATTCCATCTATATCCCAGCATCGTCTCAAATCAAGTGGAGCTTTAGCGTAAAATGAGCTCGGGTGTTCGAAACTAGTCAGATGGAGAAAACTCGTAGCGGAACATATCAGCCGGATCTGCTACTGGCCCTGCTGTTTCACAAACGCAACCTTGTTCTCAATGTGATCAGTGACCCACGTTTCATCCCACCATTCATTGGGGGAGACGGCAACTCCGTGAAGCCTGATTTCATAGTACACCTCTTCTCCTTGCGCAAAGCCGGTCGTGCCAGTGCTGCCGATGGCCTGTTGCTTTTGAACGGTCGCGCCGCGCGCCACGCTTACATCAGAGAGATGTCCATAAATAGATGAAAGCCCCATCCCATGGTCAATAATGATTGTGTTCCCCAGAAGCCCTAGCTCTCCAATGAAAACTACTTTTCCAGTGTTGCTCGCGACCACTGGTGTCCTGCGAGTGACGGGAAAACGAACCCCTGACGATGCGCCTCTCGCGATGTCGGTATCTCCGAGTTGGATTGTCCTCATATCTCCAGCTGAATTGTTTGGGGCTGACGGCACTGGTGGTACGAAAGCTCCCTGCCACAGCCGGGTTGGAGTCGCATCGCTCAGAGCGGTAGCGATAAAACCTTCATCGCTCAGGGCCAGGGCCTTAATGAGTGAGCGGAGATCGGCAGCAGGGTTTCCTTGTTGCCTGACTTGAATCTTCTCGTGTTGAGCGTATAGGGTCATTGATTCTTTTAGTTGAGAGCCACGCTCGTCTGAGAGCGTTACGCGGAATGAGGACCAGCGGCGAAGACGGACTCGGTAATTGAAAGGACTCGACGTTGAATTTCCGAGGTTGTCGCGCGCTAGGAGGCTCATGGAGTCGTTTTCAGGATTAAACGACGAAGGTATCGGATAAAATGCCACATACAGCTTAGTCTGTTCATCGAACGACTGATCCCAACCGGTCGCGCTAAATCCCGGATAAAGCGTTCCCTGGCTCAATACGCCCTGAGAGTCCGGAGTTTTGCCGCGTACTCGGTAAAAAACAAGTTCCGAGCCTCCGAGGACCCCGTTCTGCTGAGGTGTAACAACCTCAATCTGAGGTCTCATGAAATTAATCTCGACTATCTTTGAGAGCTTCGCGCCGTTGTTCCACAGCGATTTGTCGAACGCGAGCACCTGCAGTTCCGCATTCCCCTCGCGAAACTTGAGATCTTTCGGGCTAACGGTCACTTCTATCGTCTCGTCTCGTACGCCATCGGTGGTGAACTTTTTCCGCACGAGTTCTCGAGATTGGTTTTGTTGCGATATTCTAACTACTACTTCATCGAGGCCCGAGTCTGGGTCAGAGGCGGTTAGCGTAAGCTTAACCGGCTCAGCTCCTAAGCCGCGCGGCTCCTCGTGCCATTGCAGTTGCGGAGCATTTTCCTCTGTAAATGAAGCAAGAAGAGGATTGGTGCCAGTAAAGCGAATGAATGCCGACACGCCGGCCACCACAATGCCTACGAAAACAAGAATCAGGAGAAGGCTAAATAGTGCTCCTCCAGCTCTTGAACTTTCGGTGTCCCTCTCTGACATACCCGTTTTACTCAAAATGAGTCCACGCGCTGTTTAACCACCGACAGAGCTTCATCGACGCTGATGCGCTCCTGTTTTGTGGTGTCGCGGTCGCGAATCGTCACCGTGTTGTCTTGTAGTGTTTGATGGTCAACGGTCAAGCAGTAGGGCGTACCTATCTCATCATGCCTGGCATATCGCTTGCCGATCGATTGCTGCTCGTCGAAGCTGGCATTTACTCCAGCTTTGTAAAACTGATTTACAATAGAGCGAGCAACCTCCGGCATCCCCTCCTTTTTCATGAGAGGTAATACGGCTGCCTTGTAGGGGGCTAGTCGCGGGTGGAGCTTCAAGAGCACTCTTGTCTTAGTTGCGCCGTCTGCGTCAACGCCTTCTTCCTCGGTGTAGGCATCGCATAAAAACGCTAACACAGCGCGGGTGAGTCCCGCTGCGGGCTCGATAACATATGGCACGTATCGTATGCCAGTCTTTCCCGTTGTCGGGTCGATCTTCTGCTGATCGAAATAGCTGAGTTTTACCCCTGATTCCTCAGCGTGTTTCGAGAGATCATAGTCTGTTCGACTAGCGATTCCCTCGAGCTCATCCCAACCCCACGGGTAGAGATAATCGATGTCAACACACGCGTCTGCGTAGTGCGCTAGTTCGTCTTGTTCGTGATGACGAACCCGAAACGACTCTTTGGTGTTAGCATATCGCTTCCACCAGGTCATGCGCGCGTCTGTCCAGTAGTTGTGCCACTCTTTTTGCGTTCCTGGCTCGCAAAAGTATTCCATCTCCATTTGCTCGAATTCACAGGTGCGAAAGATAAACTTCTCTGTTGTGACTTCGTTGCGGAAAGACTTGCCTTGCTGAGCTATTCCAAACGGAACCTTCATAGACATGGTTTGTTGGACGTTCATGAATTGCACAAACATCGCCTGGGCGGTTTCGGGGCGTAGGTAGACTGTCTCTTATACACATCTCCGAGCCC
>OMII01000104.1 GCA_900299055.1 Pseudomonadota bacterium
CTGCTGGGAGGAAACCCAGATTTTATGGCGGCCTCGGAAAGTGGAACACGAGACCCTCGTGAGCCAGCCTATCAGGCTGCGTTGGAGAGCTATCGCGCGCAGTGCTCTGAGGAGCACGCTCGGGTGGTAGCCGCTGGCGGACTTGTGGTGATGGGTACCGAGCGACACGAGTCTCGTCGTATCGATAATCAGCTGCGAGGTCGTGCGGGACGTCAGGGTGATCCAGGAGAGTCCAGATTTTACATTTCGCTGGAGGACGACCTGATGGTTCGTTTCCAAGGTGAACGGCTGCAGCAACTCATGCTGCGAATGGGGTGGGAAGAGGGGATGTCCCTCGATCATTCCATGATGAGTCGTACAATCGAGGGCGCGCAGAAGCGAGTCGAGGCGATGCACTTTGATAGCCGAAAGCACGTCACGGAGTATGACGACGTGATGAATAAGCAACGCCAGGTTATTTACAACCTCCGCAGTCGAGCCCTCAAGAATGAAGGGATCCGAGAGGAGGTTCTGGAGATGATAGACGATCTCCTGGAAGCGGCTGTAAGTACGGTATGTGACGAGCGAGTTAAGGCGATCGAGTGGCCTCTTGAGAAGCTCTCTGAGCGCTATGAGTTTATCACTGGCAGGAAGTTTCAGTTCCCATCTGACATCCAGCTTGATCACCAGACCTTATTCGACGCGCTCCGTGACGCGGCGCGCACTCTTTACGCTGAGCACGCTGAGCAGCAGAGCGGCAAGCTGCAAGGGCTCCGCGAGATAGGAGTGTCACCGCAGCTCAATCGAGGTGAGATTGGGGCTGATGTGCCCATGGGGTTCGAAGTTATAGAGCAGGACACCATCCTCGAGGGAGTTGATTACTTCTGGCGCCATCACCTTCTTGAGATGGATCATCTCCGAGAGGGAATAGGCTTGCGCGGATACGCGCAAAAGAATCCGCTATACGAGTACCAGCGCGAAGGATTTATTCTTTTTCAGCAGATGATTGGCGAGATGAAGGAGAGTGTCGTGCGGCGTCTTTGTTACCACGATGTACCCTCAGTTGAAGAGGTTGTGAAACACATCGAGGAAGAGCGTCGCAAACACGAGGAGCGCCAGCAGCAGGTTCAGCTCGTTCACGGAGGAGAGGTGGAGAGCGGTGAGGATGACGAGGCTGTCGATGCAGACGGTGGATCGCAGTCTGAGCGTGCTCGTCTCGAGGCTCAGCGTAAGGCGCGCCGTAAAGCCAATAAGCGATGACGGGAGCACCATTTTCTTTGTACGTGCACGTTCCGTTTTGTGCGCACAAATGCCCCTACTGTGATTTCAATACATATGCCACCCCGCACGTTCCCGAGGTGGAGTATGTTGAAGCGCTCGTGGCAGAGCTGCGTCGATATGCACAAGATCCGCGCTTTTCAGGGAGGAGTGTGTCGACCGTATTTTTCGGTGGTGGCACCCCGTCGCTCCTCTCAGCCAGCGCCATAGCTTCAATTATTAATAGTGCACACGCACTGTTTCCCCTTGAGGCGGGGGCGGAGGTGACCCTTGAGGCGAATCCTGGAGATAGTAGTCGAGAGAAGCTTGCGCAGTTTCGAGACGCCGGGATTAATCGACTTAGTTACGGAGTGCAAAGTTTTGAAGATACGCGACTTGCGCTGCTGGGGCGAGACCATACTGCAGAGCAGGCAAAGGCAGCGGTTGCATATGCGCGCGAAGCTGGAATTTCAAATATCAGCGTGGATATCATCTTTGGAACTCCGCGGCAGACTCTTGACGACCTTGCACAAGACATTCGTACGGCTGCCTCACTTCCTATTTCACACCTCTCTACGTACTCGCTTACAATCGAACCGGGCACGCCTTTCTTTCAACGTCAGGAGCGAGGTTTATTGGCGATGCCTGATGACGGTGTGGTCGCAGAGATGCTGCAGACAGTGCCTGTTTTAGCGGGCGCTGAGGGATTTGTTCGGTACGAGATAAGCAATTACGCTCGCGATGGTAGAGAGAGCTCGCACAACACGGTTTATTGGACTGGGGGTGACTACCTTGGAATTGGAGCTGGTGCACACAGCTATGTGGCGCAGTGCCGCGATGGACTCGTAGTTGCCGGTGAGAGATGGAGCACGGTGGCGCTTCCTCAATCATATATGCGCAATGCCGGTTCGCAGCAAGTGATCGCGTGGAGCGAGAATGTGCAGGAGCACTCCCTCTGGTTTGAGTTCTTTTATCTTGGATTGAGACGTCTCTCTGGCGTAACCGCGAGCGATTTTCAGCGGCGTTTCGGTCGGTCGTTGTGGGATGAGTATGGGCAGCAGCTAGGAGAGCTAGCCGCCGAGGGATTTGTTCGAGTTGATGGTGAGTGTGTGGCACTTACCGATCGAGGGATAGTCGTAGCTGATTCTGTTTTTGAGCGTTTTGTTCGATAGAGAGAGCTGCTCTTGGATGCAAACTATAAAGCTACGCAGTAACGCGGCGTGCCGTGCGCGGACATATGGTAATGTCAGTTAATGCTGAATCGTGCGAGCGCTACCTATGGCCAAAGAGATATGCGATCTATGCGCTGCGTGTTTTTTTCGGTCGCTGCAGTCAGCGCATCGCCTCATATTTTTACGCAGTCGATGGCGCGCTCTCATGGTGAAACATCGTAGAGCCTCATGGGCGGAAGTAGTAGCGATAGTATTGCTAATCCAGCGTACTCGAGTTGAATTGTAAGTTTTACCCAAAATAGCTCAAGATCTGAGAGATTCGACCGACTTCCATATCTGACTGGAGGAACGGTTATGAAGACACAGAGATGTTTGACGGTAAAAGCCTTGTGCGCGGTGGTAGCAGTAGCGTGTGTCGCTACGTGGCGCTGTGAGAGTGCCTATGCTGGTGACGGCGATGACGTTTTCCTAAATAACGATCGACAGCAAACTGTCCTCGTTTTTAACGATGGCCCCTCTGAGCCCCCGGCGAATACCGGCAATACCGGAGGCAACTCTAGCAATCCTAATCAGAATACCAATCCAAATGGCAGCAATAACAATAATCAGCCACCGCCGTGCAATCGGAGCGCCTCGGGCGGAATTTTTGGCGGTGGGGCTAATTTGATAGGCTTGGTTCTCTCCCCGCCGTGCTAGTAAAGCCAATATGTGCTAGCTGATTACGTTTGCGAAGCAGAGCTCGCCTGCCGTCTCTATCGATCGCGCACGGCAAGACTCTTCGTGAACTCAACTACTCGCCTGTCGAGCCATGTTTCGCCTAGTGAGAGCGAGTCAATAAACCCAACGTGTCCGCCATGTGGGGGTGTTTCGAGTATGAGGGAGCTGTTTCGTGCCGCTGCATCGTAGGGGATGCAACGTGGTGAGAGAAAGGGATCGTCGAGCGCAGTAATAATAAGTGTTGGGGTGGAGATTCTATCGAGGAACGCAAGAGAACTCGATTTTTCCCAGTACTCCTCGACCGACTGAAACCCGTGAAACGGCGCGGTGAAGCGCGCGTCGAACTCGTGAAATGTACGGATCGATGAAAGGCCCGAGATATCGAAAAGCTGAGGAAAACGGGAGGCCTTCTCACGCATTCGCCTTCGCAAGGGTCGCAAGAGATAGCTCATATAGATGCTGTTTTGTCGCTTCGCCAATTCAGCTGCCGAACCAGCTAGATCCATTGGCACTGAAATGACGACAGAGGCTCGTACGTGCGGAGATACACAGTGAGCCGACTCCCCTAGGTATTTGAGGGTGATGTTGCCCCCGATACTAATCCCAACCAAAACGACATCTCCTGAGTGGCGAGCGGTTGCGAGGGATACGATCTGCGCGAGATCTTCACTCTGGCCACTGTGGTACCACGATGGGAGTCGGTTTCGCATCGCACCACATCCCCGCATATTCCACCGGAGCACGCCGACCCCAGCCCGTGAGAGGGCGTGAGCTAGGCCAAGCACGTATCCACTCTCCATTGATCCCTCAAGGCCGTGGGTGAGGATAGCGAGGGTTCGTCGATGAGGGTTGTGCCAGTGCAGCTCGAGAAAATCACCATCTGGCAGCTCAAGGAGCTCGTGCTGGCCGGCAAGCGACGGAAGTCGGCGAAAAAGAGATGGTGTTATGGTTTGAGCTGCAGATGATCGCAGGTAGGGTGGCGGTGAGAATGTGGAGGGTATCTGTGACACGCCGGTAGTTTACGGTGTGACCGCGGGCGAAGATAGCGGCAAGGTGGGCCGGGTGAGCAATCTCCTTGTTGTGCCTACGGTTGTAGTTGGGGAGTTCCGGGGGGGGGCTTGCAGTGCGCTCAGCACCATCTCGATGCGCTTTATAATAGGGTGCGCTTGCGATAACGAAGGGGGTGGCGTGGTGCGCATGACGTAGGGTACAGATATCGTTACGCATCCCGGTGTCCATCCGAGAGATGAGTCCTGCCTGTGGTCTACGAGGCGGGCTGGGGCGTGTGTTTCTACAACGGTACGCCAGAGGCGTCCAAAGAGAGGTTGTTCGCCAGTGAATACATATGGTCTTCCGCAATTAGTTCTTTGGGTGATTGTGGTGCAACTGCTCGCGTTTGCAGTGCTTCCATATCTGGCCTGGATGTGTCCAAAAGCTCCTGACCGTGGGTACGGTTGGTCGAAGATCTTGGGCGTTTTTACTTTTTCAGGCGCTGCGTGGCTGTGCTCGTTGTGTGGCCTCACTGCCGAAAACAACCTGCTCATTACCGCAATATTCGCTCTGCTTCTCTATCTTGGATATCGAGGGTACCGGGCGAGCTGGCTCTCGCGACAAGAGCTATCGGCAATCCTCAAAGAGTACGCCCGGCCCGTAGAAGGCGCGTTTCTTGGCCTGACACTCTTCTTCGGTATCATACGAGTGCTCAACCCCGAGATATTCTGGGGCGAGAAGCCCATGGACTCCACGTTTTTAAACTTCTTTGTCCGTAATGAGCAGCTTCCTCCGCAGGATCCGTGGGCCGCGGGAAGCCCGATGAGCTACTACTACCTCGGTATTTATTTCATGGCAGCACTGATAAAGCTGACCCATATACCACCGTCAGTCGGGTATAATCTGGCGATGGCGATGCTCGCCGGATGGATTGGAGCTGCGCTCTTCTCGCTTTTGATAACGCTCACCAAAAGCAAGCGCTTCTCGGGCTATGCGGTCTGGGTTCTACTCTTGGCGAGCAACCCGGAGGTGCTACGACTTTCTGTGCTCAATCTCTTTATCGGGAAAGAGTTTAATTTTGATACCACATTTTGGCCCTCTACTCGAGTGTTCGTCTCCCCATCGTTTCTTGAGTACACGTCATGGTCACTTCTTTTTGCCGATCTTCACGCGCACGTCATCGCGATTCCTTTTACCGTCACGGCTTTGGGGTTAGCTACGCTGGTGTTCCTTGATGGAGATCATCGCTACAGTCCGCAGGGCTTTTTCACAAGAATCGTACTCGGATCTATTGTTGGCGCTCTTTTTGGCATTAACACGTGGGATTTCATCACGTTTGGTGGAGTCGTCGGAGTCATGCTTGTGTTCTCTCGTGTTCCATTATTTTGGAAGCCTCCTACGAAGACAGATGGATCGCCGATCCTTGGGGAGGTCGTTCTGGTCACGTTGTGTACGCGGACGCTCGCACTGTTGTGGGATCTGACGCTCTTTGGCCTTAGCGCTGCTTGTGTTGTATGGCTCTATCAACAAGGAGTGAGCTTTCGGCCCAGTGGTGGTTGGGGGTGGGTGTCGAGTCACGAGTTCAACTCGGTACTGAAGCTTTTCCGAATCATCGGCTACTGGTTGACAGCGATGCTTGTAATCGTGTGTGTGCTTGGCTGGCACCGGTTTAAAACAGACAAACCGATTGCGATACCATACCTCTTGGTTGGAGCGTTCCTCTTTGTCCTCGCCTTTGTGCCTCCTATACTCAGTATGCAACGCGGGCTCGAAAACCATCCCTGGGGCACGTTTGTGTACTGCGGAACGCTAGTGGCGCTCAGCTACATGGTGATGTGGACGAATAGACGTGCAACGGCGGAGAGTCACGCGCTTGCGCTCTTTATCGCTTGCGCCGGGTCGTTGATTGTAATCCTTGAGATATTCTTCCTGCTTGATCGCATGAACACCCTTTTTAAGGGCTACATGGCCGTATGGATGCTATCCGGAATATCGACAGTTGTCGGAGCTTTTTACGCCTATAGCGCGATTGTGCGAAGTGGTTCTCCTCGTCTTAAAGTCGCCAGTCAATGGATAGGATATGTCTTTGTGGGACTGCTCTTGATTGGCACGTCAGTGAATGTCTATGCCATCGCGCGCCTGAAGCGGGTAAATAGTCGGCATTATACGTTGGATGGCATCGCCTATCTTCAAGACATGAACCCCGATGATGCGGCCCTGATTGCTTGGCTTAACAAGAATGTTAAAGGCACCCCCACGGTGCTAGAGGCTCAAGGCGACGCCTACCGTGAGTATACTCGAATCTCGATGCACACAGGCTTGCCAACCGTGCTTGGTTGGGAGCATCACGCTAAGCAGCGTGGACTCTCAGAGCGAGAGGCGCTTGATCGGCGCAAGGCGATTCAGTCGATATATATTCATGAGGATATTGAAGTCACGAAGAAACTACTCCTCGAAAACAAGGTTGATTTCATCGTTGTTGGAGCGATTGAGCGAGCTACATATCGGCGCCTCGATCCAGCCAAATTCGAGAGTCATCCTGAGCTCTTTGCAAAAGTCGCCACGTTTGGTGGAACAACGCTTTATGTGACCTATTTTTCAAAATTCAACCCTGCATACGGGAGTGGACAGCCTCAATGACAATATTAATTCTGATTCTCGCGATCGCCGCAGTTGGCTACTTCATCGCTGTGCCGCTGTTTGAGTTTGTATGCGCTAGCTTACTGCTCACCCCCTTGTTTAAATTCTTGTTGGGCAAAGCGCTTCTTGTGGCGAACAGAGAGATTGTTGGCGGTGGTGCGGAGCAAGTTTTTTACCTCTTCTGTTTCGCCATCATTGCCATCGCGGCGTATGTCATCTTTGGTCCGCGCAAAGAGCGCTTGGTCGCTGCTGATGTATATCCGATTGGAGCGTTTGCGGGGACATATTGTATCGCCTATGTGCTATGTCTTACATGGCCTGATTTTTACGACTTAGGAGAGCGCCTCCGAGATTATGCACTCCTAGCCTCAGCTATCGACTCGCCGATTCAGCCGAAGGAGCCGTGGATGGAGGGCTTTCCTCTGAATTACTACGTGTTCTGGTATCGATTCGGAGCGATGCTAAGCTCGCTTCTGAGTATCGACGTAGCGGACACGTACCATACGATGATCTCGATCTCGATGGCCCTGTACGGAGCGGTGATTTTCCAGATCGTTAGGATCGTGCTCGGTGGCTCGACGCTGCTTGCCTCACTAGGAGCGCTCTTTATTCCCTTTGGGCCGAACGTTGCCGGTATGCTCATTCTCTCCCGCGATAAGCAGGGTAATTTCATAACCGACCCTGGCTGGTGGGGCCCTTCCCGAGTTATTCAGGGTGCCATCGATGAGTTTCCGGCATGGTCATTTGTGTTGGGCGACGCGCACCCGCACTACCTCAATTTGGTAACCTTCCCATTTCTTCTGCTGGTACTATACCGTGTTATTTCAAGCCCAAGCTCGCTGATGCGCAGGCTTACGCAAGGTGCCTTGTTCACCTTTGCAGGAGTGCTGTTTTTAATGGGAAGCAACGCCTGGGAAGTGCCGATGTGGGGAGGCGCGGTCGTGATTCTCGTGGCGACTGCCATGATAATGTTTAAGGTGGCATTGCCGGCATCGTTGCTGCGAGTGGGTGCAGGAGACGATGTCGCAACTGCGGCCGCAGCAGGAGATCGAAGCTCGGCAGATGAGGGACATCGCTACTTAGATGTTAGCAAGCAAATCGCTGCACTCGCAGTGCCTATTATAGCGCTTGTGATCTTGATGTTCCGTGGAGCATACATCACCTGGTTTCAGATCGGGCTCGTTGTCGTGTGCGTTGTCACGTTTGAAATACTTTTTTTCCCGGGCAAGATCTCTCTAGTGAATCCGTTTAAGAGGAATGCTCAGGCCAGTGGCAGGAAAGATACGCCTCATTTTGGGAAAAAAGAGGCTGTATGGTGCGCTTTCTGGACGCTCTTGTTCGTCGCCCTATGGTTCTCAAGTTCTCATATTAAGCCAGAGGGTGGGAAACTTGATCTTGTTCGTTCTCCCATCCCAGTGACTACGACCGCCGAGCTCTTTGCTCACTGGGGTACTCAGCTCACGGTTATCGCCGTGTCGACGCTGCTGCTTTACTCTTTTTCGCTCAACCTAGTGATGATGGTAGCTTTCTTAGGCTGCACGCTTCTGTTCGACAAAGCAGCGCTCTTTATCTATGCGCTCATTGGGCTACAGCTAATCAGATTGCTTTCGCCACGGGAGCGTGCCGCCACCTGGCGAGATGTCTTTGGTGAGGGGCTGATTATAATAAGCCTAGGACTTATCTTGCTACCGGAAGTCGTCTTTCTCAATGACGCGTATGGTCCAGAGATCGAGCGGATGAATACGATCTTTAAGATATATACGACCTCATGGGCGTTGCTCGGCCTTTCGGCGTTCTATCTTTTTGGCCTCGTCTGGAAGAAACGCTCAGCTCAGTTGGATTCAGTTGCACCGGGCTTGTCGATGATAGTTGGGTTGATGCTTACTGCGACGCTGGCATTCGGCACGTGGCGCTTTTATGATCACGTCTATCCAATGCGCAAAATGGATCCATCGGAGTTTGGTCGCGAGGGCCTAGGCCTTGCAAACAGAAAATATCCGGGGTCAGGCGAGATTATTCGCGTGCTCCGCAAGCAGCCCTACGGCAGGACTCTAGAGACTCAGGGAGGCCCGTATAGCTTTACGTGCTTTGTTTCGACTCTGGCTGGACAGCCCGCATATCTTGGCTGGGCTAACCACGTTAACCTTTTGCTCCGAGAGAATGAGCAAGTGAGGGCAGGAGAGATAGGGCGTCGAGAAAAGGTTACGGACCAGTTTTACAAGGAGACTGACTGTCTAGCCCGACGAGATCTTGCCTCGCGCGAGCAGATTCGCTACGTGATTGTAGGCACCAAGGAGCGCGAACGATATAGCGATATCATGAGCTTTGACTTCTCGTGCTTCACGAAGCTCGCTGAAAAAGATCAATATACGCTCTACCGAGTTCAGTAAATGGAACTGCCCTCATAGGGCTGTCCGATTACTTTCGGAATCGCTCCATATCCTTCGCGGTCAGCAGAGTCGCGTACGAAAATCCCGAGCTGTTCCAAGGGTAGTGATTAATCGCATACCGGAAGAACTTCTTGAAGGAGATCTGATTAAAATCCGGCACCCACCAGCCGCGCAGGTTGATGCGACGTTGAATGTATCCCTCTGGTATCTCACCCGGATCGTACTTCTCTTTCCAGCTGAGAAAGATGTACGGAAACTCGCTTATTTCCTGCGGAGACTTCAGCGAGAACCGATACTCATTCGGGATGTTTCTAAAATACCAGGTCAGGGGCCAGGTGGATTCGCCCGTAGCGTACACCCGAGGCTTGAATCCGTGCCGTTCGTAGGTGGCTTCGTCGATGATGTTCTTTGCGTATTCGGCGAGCTCGTAGGTGGTGTGCACCTGGCTTAGGTACTCCGTTTCCTTTCCGCCGTAGAGATAATTAGTTTGAATTGCGGCTCGAATGCTAAACAGAGCTGCTATTGCTACGATCCAGCCACCAACGTTCATAGTGCCAAGAAATGTAGTATCGGCGTTCCGGCCCGATGCATCCATCTTGGCGATTCCGACCACTGTTACCACAAATATTCCAAAACCCAAGAAAACTCGATTCTCCAGCGAGAACCACTCATTTGGGTCGGTCCATTGTTCGGCAATAAATATCAAACCCAATGCCATCGCGATGCTGCCGACTATCATCAGCGCCTTGTCAGTCGGGAATGCACGGTAGTTGATAGGGTTCTTCTGAAAGTAGTCCTGGAAAAAAAGCCCAAGATACGGCAACGAGAAAACGAGCGGGTAGACAGAAAGCCACGGCACCTTCTCGCCAAGATAGCTGTATGAGAAGAACGTGGCGGTGAAAAAATACCCGGCAGTTGCAAGGGACCTCTCCTCGCGCAGCATATGTTGAATCGTGACAAGCGGAGCGTGGAAAAGAAGCACGAGCAGTCCAACGATATCAAGTCTGTTCTTGAGTTTGGCAAGCTTCCACACCTTGTTCATTTCGACAGAGCCCGGCTCAATTCCAATCCAGCAGAACAGAATCGCCATTCCAACGAGAGCTGCGCAGAGCTGAATCTGGGGGATGGCGCGCCGATAAAACAGGAACATATGCGTGAGAATAGCGGCGAAAATTGGAAGCTCGTACCACGCGGTTACGTATATATGGAAATTGAATGGCCCCTTGATTCTCTCCATGGAATGGTGCGCAGCCCAATACTCGATGGCTTTGCCCCCAAGTCCCGCCTTGATGCCCTCAAGGTATCGGAATCCCGCGGAGTAGAACCAACAATAAATCAAGGCGCTGGCGGCCACACTTACGAAGGTGAGAGGTATGTTCGCTTGAACAAAGCGTCCCATTCGGCCGATATATGAATCTTTTTTGTTGAGAATGAAACTTCGAAAGCAGAATTCAAAGGCGAGAAATCCGATAAAAACTGCAACAGTAACAAATACATTCTCCTTAGTGCACCACTGAACGGTGATCCCAAGGCTCACAAGAAAGGGTTTCCAGGCTCGCGGAGCAAGCGTGAAGCCAAAGAGAGTGAGTAGCATTCCGGATATAACCCAGTAGTCCTCTCTCAAAAATCGGGACCAGTACACCATCGTGGGAGAGAAAGCGATAACGCCGGTGAGGATAAGGGTGGTTACGCTGTTGAGGTAACGCCTGTAGAGGTACGGGACGAACATGAAAAGCGAGCCCATGATGCATACAGGTGTCCTGGCTGCCCACAACGAATCGCCGAACATCGCGTAAATAAAGCGCATTGAGTTATACAGCATCGGCCCGTGAAGCATCGGATCGTACTTGTAGTAATTGGAGTTCGGAAAATCATAGAAGTAACGGCCGTACATACCGTGCAGTGACTCATCGTGGTGATAGGGACGCATATCAAGGAGCGTCCAGCGCAAGAGCAGCCCAACAATTACGATGGTAGCGTAGAACGCCCATTCGCCCGCGGTGAAATATGAGGCTGATGTCTTGGTGGTTGCCTGTGAGTCCTTGGATTTGACGCTCTGACTACGACCGTCAGATGTCGACGATTGTGACTGCTGCTGGCCGTCACGTGTCGCTTCGTGTTTTGCTACGCTCGCGTGCGCTGATTGTTTCGACATACGATTACACTCCGGTGCCTGAATTGTTCCCCACGAGGAGATTGTTGAGCTCTTCACATGGGGTCGCTTTACTAAAATCGTCGATGATATCTCTGGCCACCTTTCGTCCGTATCGCACGGCGTAGTTTGTGCCTCGATCCTCTGGATAAATCTGCGCCATCGTAGATAGCCAGAGGCCGGCTATCGGTGTTTTGAGAGGCGGAATGGACTCTGAATATCGTTTAGTAATAACCGGCTGGCTATACTGAGCCTTCCAGACATGATGACCGATAATCCAAGAGCGGTCGAAGGCAGGGAAGATGCGCTGGATAAATGGGATGCAGTACTCAAGCATCTCATCAGGAGTGAATGAGAATAACTTCTCTGTGGTTGGGAGGTACTTGGAGAGATAGACGATATGCTCACCGTTATAGTTTTCTCGCGAGTCGAGGTTGGTGTGCTCGATGATTCCCACGAATGGAAAGCTCGGATCGGCAACGTTAAGCCAGTACGTACTTGAGAGGGATCGATTGAGCCGCAGTACCAGACAGCTATTACCAAGAAAGCGGATCTTTTCGCACTGAGCTCGGAAGTCTTGCGGTAGGTCTTTGGTCATGGCGAGAAATGTTGGAAGAGGTGTCGTCACCAAAACAGCATCGGCGCGGTGGCTGCCTTGCTCACTGACTACACCAACAGCCCTACCATTTTCCGTGATGATAGAGTTAATGCCGGTGTTGAGTTTGATGGTGACGCCCAGCTTCGAGAGTGATTCGCGAATCCCATCAGTCAGTTTTCCGAATCCGCCTCCAAAGTAGACGAGACTTTCGCCTCCCTTTTTATTGCGGCTCGATCCTCGTAGCTTAAGCTTATTCCACATCCAGACAGCTGAAACATTTTCTGCCTCGACGCCAAACTTGCCCTGCATAAGTGGGCTCCATATAGCCTCGTATGCCTTGCGTCCTCCATGCTGAATCAGCCAGTCCTCGGCGGAGATATCTTCAAGAGGTTTCCACTCGTTGATACGGCGCGCAATAAGAGCCATGAGACCTGTTCGTATGCGATCGATGAAAGGAATGGCCTTAAAAGTGAGGAGATCCAGAGGACTGGCGAGTCGAAACACCGAATTGGCGTAGTAGAGGCCGGTATTGGACGAGACGAAGCGCTTAAGGTGCCCTAAGCCGAGTTCGTCGATGAGATCTAATACATCAACATCAGAGGTAAACCAGTGGTGATAGAACTTCTCAACACGAGTCCCTGGGCTTAGTTCAAATGTTCCTGCGAGGCCTCCGACATCCGAATCTTTTTCGTATATCGTTACCTTGAATCCGGCACGACTGAGGTCGAGCGCAGCTGCGAGCCCTGTATACCCAGCTCCTACGATAATTACTTCTTTAGGTGATGTCATGGATGTCGTCATAAAACCTTTATGTATGCAGCGCTCTTATTTGCTATTGGCAGCAGCTTCGTTGATTTCGCCCCGTTGCCTCAGTTTGCAGCGGCTCGCCTTGAATTTGGTCGATGAGGTAGAGGGGCCGTTGCTGTCCTTGTTCGAATATTCGTCCTACGTACTCTCCAAGGATTCCAAGGACGGTTAGCTGAACTCCTCCAAGTAAGAGGATAGATGCCATCGTTGATGTGTATCCTGGGTCGTTAATCCCCATGATTTTTAGAACGATGACCACGATGATATAGAGAAAAGCAAAAGCTGACGTAGCGATACCAAGGTATGATGCAATGCGCAGGGGCGCATACGTAAACGAAGTAATCGCATCAATTGCGAGAAAAAGGGATTTTCGGAACGGATACTTTGTTACTCCCGCAAAGCGCTCTGGGCGATCGTAGGGAAGAGCTTTTTGGTGATAGCCGATCCACGATACCATTCCTCGTACAAATCTGTGTCGCTCGCGTAGCGATTGGAGTGCGTCAACTGCCCGACGGTCCATGAGTCGAAAATCTCCAGTGTCTCGTGGAACCTGTAGTCCAACGACGCGCTCAAAGGTTCGATAAAAGGCAAAAGCAAAAAACTTTTTAGATACAGACTCACCGAAGCGCTTTCGACGTTGTCCGTACACGACGTCGTATCCATCGCGCCATTCTCTTATCATCTCTGGAATGAGTTCGGGGGGATCTTGCAGGTCTGCGTCAAGGATCACAACGACCTCGCCTCGAGTTTGGTCGAGGCCGCACGTGATAGCCGTTTGATGGCCAAAGTTGCGTGACATCCGGATTGCTTTGATAAAGCTATCCTCCTGTGCGTACTGAGCGAGGAGGGGCCAGGTTCTGTCCTTGCTGCCGTCATCGATGAGCACTACTTCGACCGGACACGAGTACTGCGCTACGAGCTCCCGCAGCCGGCTTCGGAGCTCTGGCAGGACCTCTTCCTCGTTATAGCAGGGGATAACAAGGGAGATGCTCTGAGGGTCTCGGTTGCGAGGGGTGCGGATGAGCGTGGATGGTTGAGTGATTGTCACGGTACTCCTTTCATGCCCGATAATTGTACAGTTATCACCGTATTACGGGACCTACAACTAACTGATGCAGGGCTGTTCACAGTCGATGCTGGTTGAGTACAGAGAGGCGGTGTTTGAGCAGCGATGCTCCGCTTCGATAGACACTCGTGCAATCTTTTGGGCGCAGATTTCGGGACGCCGTAGTGCGTTTTGGATTTGTAAGCTATTGGAATGACGTCGTTGCCGGTGCAGCGTGTTCGAGAGCGCCCGTTTCCTATAACCCTCGTGGCTAGACCTTTGTCTCTAGATAGTTGAACATCGGGGGCGCACGTTTCGGAGTCATCAAATGGAAAATACTATAACACTGTGTGGCAACTGTGCTGGAAATCTCTCAGCTGGGATGAGTTTTTGCCCGGCGTGTGGAAAGAGGGTTAGTGCCCGCTCGAAGAGCTATTTCATGACAGCGCTCGGTGTAACGGCGGTTGTTTTCGGGGCGTCGTTTGGATTGCGAGCCTTGGTCAAAGGCGACCGTGTTATGCCAGCCCCTGCCAGGGGAAATACTGTCGTCGCACAAAATGAGACTCAACGTGAGGACCCTCAATTAGTCGCAATGCGCAAAGAGGTTGAGGCGTCCCCTGAAGATCTTTCTAAATTACGAGTCTTTGCGGGAATGCTCGGTGACAAACTTCGCAGCAATCCATCGGCGCCACCTGAGCTGGTATTTGAAGCGATCGACACGCTAGGCAAGATTCTTAAGGCCCAGCCAAACGATCCGGGCGCGCTTGTGATGATGGCGGATGTGTCCTTCGATCAAAAAGCCTTTACAAAGGCGCTGGATTTCTATGAGCGTTACCTCAAGATAGACGGAGATGACCTTGGAGCGCGGTCGCGCTACGCGAGTACGCTTACGTTTTTAGGTCGCTATGATGACTCAATCAAAGAGCTCGGCAGGGTCCTTGCGAAAGATCCGAAGAATTTTCCAGCAATGGCGTATCTTTCGATTACGTATGCGCAGCGTGGAGATCTCTCAAAAGCAAAAGAGCTCGCTGTTTCGGCGCTTTCGTTTGCGCCCTCAGATGACGCACGAGCTCGTTTTTCGGCGTTTGTAGCGTCGCTTGATCAAACGGCGCCCGGTGCTCCAAGTGGTTCAACGGAGTCGGGGAAGCCAGAGTCGGGAATAGATGGATTCGTTGGTGTAGTGCGAGCGAACCCAGTTGCAGGGCCGAAATTTGTTCGAGCGGATCAGGATCAGCCAGGGCTTCTTAAGCTTGTGTTTAATAACTTTCCGATGGCACAAATGCCGCCATTCGCGAAGGAGAAGTTTTTTAGTGGGCTAAAGTCTGCGGCTGCCAAGAACGGACTTGCTGATGTCAAAGCGCTGCTGTTTATTGATGCGCAAACAGGCCAAGAAATGGAGCGGCTCGACCTTAGTAAGAAGCAGTAGTCCCGCCCTTCCCTTTGCATTATGAGCGGAGATTCATATGCGAGCCCTTATTCGATTGGTAGTTCTAGCGATGATGATCTGCGGATCTGGAGGAGCTATGGCGCAGGAGGCTGTGTACGCAGTAAAAGTAACCACGATTGATGGCGAATCTATCGAGCTCTCTCGCTACCAAGGAAAGGCGCTTTTAATCGTTAATGTCGCGTCTCAATGTGGATATACACCCCAATACGCAGGGTTGCAGAAGTTGTACACGGAGTACGTAGATAAGGGCCTGGTGGTGCTTGGGTTCCCGAGTAACGATTTCGGTGGCCAAGAGCCGGGCAGCGAGGCTGAGATTAAGCACTTTTGCTCGAGCAAGTTTGGCGTAACGTTTCCGCTGTTTGCGAAGGTTCAGGTCCTCGGTCCAGAGAGGCATCCTCTGTATCAACTCCTCTCTAAAAGTACCGGCGGGCAGGATGTGGGCTGGAACTTCGAGAAGTTTTTGGTCGACCGCAGTGGTCTTGTCGTGGCGCGCTTTAATCCGAGTGTAAAGCCGGGCGATGCAATTCTCACATCTGCAATTGAGCAAGCGCTCAAGACCCGCCCGTAGCGCGAGGCGGTGCTGGCAGCGACAGGGTCGTGGCCGCTGCGCAATCCTCTGGGGCGCTTAGTATTAAAATGCTGTTCGTAAAGATAATTCTATGGAGATTTAGCGTAAATTAGTGCAGATTAAGGTCCAGTTGCATACTTTTTACCGATATGAGGCGACATGGATACTAACTTACGAAATTTCTTAGAAATCCCCTACGACGAGCTTGAAGAGCTCAATCTTGAGGCAAAAGAGAAGGTCGCGCGCCGAACGTCGGATGATGAGCTGCGCGAGTACTACCTTCGCTATTTACAGGAAGAGAAGCGTATTAAGGCGGTCACCGTGTGCTTTACCGACATTGAAGGTCGGTTCCATATGTTGGACTACGACAAGAAGTTCCTGATCAAGTCCTATGACAATCTGACGTTTGATGGCTCTTCGATTCGGGGCTTCTCCGTGGTGAAGGAGTCAGATCTTCGTCTTGAGATCGACTGGGGATCGTTTCGCTGGTTGCCGAGTGATGTGTTCGGACCGGGGAAGGTTATGGTGTTTAGTTTGATCAAAGATCGCGATGGGCGTTTCTACCAGTCTGATATGCGGGGGCGTCTCAAGTCGTTCTGCGATAATCTTTACAGCTCAAAAGGAATCGTAGCCAATATCGCTGTTGAGTGTGAGGGGTTTCTTTTTGAGGGGCGAGACGCGGAGCAGAGCTTCAACGAGCTCGGTGGATTTAAGCTGGTATCGAGCAGTGGATACTACAACTCACTGCCGCGAGATCCGCTGAAGATTTTCATCGATCAGCTCGCCGAGGCGCAGCGCGCGATGGCATTCGAGAATGAAAAAGACCATCCGGAGGTTGCGCCATCACAGTTCGAGTTGAATTACACGTACTGCGATGCTTTGTTGGCTGCGGATCAGGTGCAGCTCTATAAACTAACGGCGCGTCAGATTGCAGCAAATGCAGGGCTAACGGCATCGTTTCTGCCGAAGCCAATCGCTGGAATCAACGGTAGTGGTATGCATACCAATCTGTCTTTGTCGCAAAATGGGAAGAATCTCTTCTTTGACGCGAAGGGCGAGGATGGACTATCGCCAGCGGCGTGGGACTTCATTGATCGACTCCTCAATAACGCCAACGACATCTGCTTGATCATGAACTCAAGTGTTAACGCCTATCGTCGTTTGGATCCGAACTTTGAGGCGCCGAATCAGATTCGCTCTTCACCAGTGGATCGCACCTCGATGATTCGAATCCCACTTGGAAACGCGAAGTCCGCTCGAGTTGAGGTGCGCACTGTTGCGCCCGACGCGAATCCATACTTGGCGTTTTTAGCCATCCTCGATACGGGTCTGAACGGACCAAAGAATGACCAGGCTGTGTCTGAGAATAGGCGGTCGAGGACGAGGTTCTTGCCAGGTAGCATTTACGACGCCGTTCGCTTGTGTAAGTCGAGCGAGTGGGTAACCGAGATGCTTGGAGAGCTCCCTAAAGAGAAGTTTATTGAGCGTAAGGTTGCCTCCGCTGATCGATGCCCAAAGGAGCTCGGTACGTTGGTGAAAACGGGCGAAGTAATCTTCCACCACGAGGTTTCGAACCAGCACATTTGGAAGAACTTCTAAGCGAGAGGCGTTTCTCGCTGCTATCCGGGGCCACGCCATCTTGGCGTGGCCCCCATCCATGAGCGCGTCGTTAATCATCTCGCACGGCGCGTAGCAAGCTTCCACACCACACCGCCAAAGTGCGTAATGGTGGGTGTAAGCACTCAAAATCAGACTGTTCGGCTGCGGCGAGCCCGCGTTAGAATCGCAAGGACGATAGCTAACCTGCGGAACGCCATGACCGAAAGTATCGATACGCAAGAGCGAGAGCAGTCGAGCGCCTGCATGAGCGCCGACAAGAAGACACTCACGTGGGTTAATACCACGTATTTTGCTCAGGGGCTCCCGATAGCCGTCATTCGGAATCTTTCGAGTCTTTACTTTACGCACCTTGGGGTGCGGGAGGCTTACTTAGGGTATCTCAATTTTCTAGGACTGCCCTGGAATATAAAATTTCTATGGGCGCCGCTCGTCGATGCTTGGTCGACCAAAAAGCGGTGGCAGGTCATGCTGCAGGCTCTATTAGGGGTGCTAACCTTAGTGCTAGCGATACTGTGCTTCATGGCCGGTATGTCTACCGACAGTTCGGTATATCTCAAAGCTACCGCAGTCGTCCTGATCGTAATGGCGTTTGTGGCCGCTACCAACGATATTTCGATCGATGGGTTCTACATGGAGGCGGTGCCCTCGCGACGACAGCAAGCACTCCTCTCGGGATATCGAGTTCTCAGCTATCGTTTGGCGACCATATTTGCCAGAAGTGGTCTTGTTGGTCTTGTCGCTTTTGCGTCAGCGCGCCTCTTCAACGGCTCTTTGTTTTTTTCGTGGGGCCTTGTGTTTGGAGTCACGGCCTTAGTGTTCTGCGTTCTGGCGATGTTCCATGCCCGCATACTACCGAACTCACAGGGCAGTGTAATCAGCGCCGATTCGCCTCGTCGTACTGCCGCAAGAACCTTCGTGGCCTTTCGGGAAGGGTTTGTGAGCTATCTTCAGCAGCCAAGGGTCGACATCATTCTTATTTTTATCGTTCTCTATAAGCTTGGCGATGAGATCCTGTTTTCGATGTTTACGCCGTTTTTTGTGCGCGAACTCGGCATTTCAGGAGAGCAGTTTGCGGTCCTTGCAGGAGTGGTAGGAGCAGCGGGCACGGTTGTCGGGGCGATGGCGGGAGGATGGTGGATTAAGCGCGTGGGATTGCGAAGGGCGCTTTGGCCCCTCACACTACTCATGAACCTCAATATGTGGCTCTACGTCTGGCTAGCTATCGCCAAGCCAGATCCAAAAACAGATTGGGGGTTTGCTGCAATTGCAGCGGTGCATGGTATCGAGCAGGTTGCAGCGGGTCTCGGCAGCGCGGCCCTTCTTATCTTTTTACTCACTACTTGTTCGAAAGAGTATCGTGCGACCCATTACGCCATCGGTAGTGCGATTATGTCAGTTCCCGGAACTCTGTTTGGAGGGATCGCGGGAAATTTCGTGGAAAGGTATGGATATTCGAGCCTTTATATCTGGGCGTTTATAGCGTCAATTCCGGGAATGTGTCTGATCCCCTTTGTCCCAATACGAGAGGAGGAAGTGTGATGAAAGGAGCATTTCGAGTGCTGCTGGTGGCGCTACTGCTTGGGTCGTCAACTCACGTCAGCACTGTGGTAGCTGAGCAGGGGGTGTCGATACCCGGCACTGAGTCGATCTCCGCGGTCTTTTCAGCGGGCTCTCGGATAGTAGCGTTCGATCCTCGCCAACATTCACTTCGTTTGTACGCATGGCAGAGCTCGGCGCTGCGGGAAGAGCGATCTCTTGCGATTCAGGATAATGTGTCTGCAGTCGCGACACTTCCAGATGGTTACGCGGTCGCAACGGGTATGGGCATCGACGCTCCTACTGCTCCTATGCGAGTGTTTTTTTTCTCCATAAACGGGGCAACAGGGAGAGTGGTATTTGAGCGAGCTGGCGAGAGAAATCAGATTACCAGTCTTCGGTGGAATGGAGAGAAGCTATGGATTAGCTTTTTTTCCTCCAAGTACCTTACCACAATCGGCTATCTCACGCCCACGGCAGGTGGGCCATGGAGCTTTACCGAGACCGCATCGATACGAATGGGTGACTCACTTGATGTCGTTGGAGACCTCGTCTTCGTTGGTCGTTCGTACGGGGATATTCAAGGGCAAGATGGAGACCTCCTCCTACTGACGGGAGGTAATCGCACGGTACTGCCGAGCTACAGAGGAGTTCGATCGGTGCGGGTAGTAGGGGACGTTTCGAATCACCAGGTCTATATCGGTGATGGATGGCACATGAATTATGGCCAGCTTGCGCAGGGTCGGCTTAGCGTTCTGTCAAGAAGGCCCGGAGATTTGAGATACTCACTCCAGATACTAGATTATGATGCAGAGACTACAGAATTTCGAAAGTTGTTACCGTTTCACTCCTCTGGCCGTGATTATATCGGCGCAGTTGGAAGTTCATCGGTAATCATATATGACCAGCGTGGTGCTGTGGCAAAGCGAGTTCTCTATCGCCAGGCTTCTAGCGATAAGTTTCTTGATGGCGCGGTTATTCAAGTTTCTCCAGAGAAAGCGCTGGTTGTGATAGCTGATCATGGGCTCCAGGCATATGAACTGTAGGGCCGTGCGATGAGACAGGAATCGAATACATGAGTGAGCTTCTCAAGACTAGTCCTACTCAAGCCGCGGCGTTAATCCTGTGCGGACTTGCTTTGCTGGGTTTTGTTGCTGGGCTGGTCAGCGGGCCGCGAGGGGATGCTCGCCCAGCCTTGATGGCTTTTGTCTCGCTGTTTCTGGGTTCTGCCGCTCTTGTACTAGGAGGTGAGGTTGGATATCTCCTCCTCGTAGCCAGCGCTCCGTACGCCTGGATGGCTGTGAAAGCCGTTCCACGCTCCGACGAAGCCGAAGGTTGCGACGTGCCGCGTGCTGTGCGACGTCTCGTGATGGCCACGCTGGCTGGAGCGATTGTAACCCTGGCGCTCTATCGACTCGGTGATTACAGCCCGATGGCGTTGACTTGGGAGAGCCCCGTCATTGAGGATCTGATAACTGAACTAGATGCCGGCCGACCTTTGTCAGAATCATTCGCCCAGCGATTGAAGTGGAATCATGGTGTCTTGAGTGGTGGGGCGAACTCATTGGTGTTTGGGTTTCCAGCTCTCCTGACGTTGAAGTTTTTATCAGCTGACTTCGTGAGTCTTCGTTTGCCTGCAGCGCTTGCCTTTCTGGGTGCCTGCATCGCGATATTCGCGGTTACTCGCCGTACGCTCGGTTGGGTTGCAGCAGCATCGGCGCTCGCGTTCTTCGGTCTGAATCAAGTGATTCTCATCTACGCTCGGTATGGTTCCTCTGCTGCGGGATCTCTGTGCGCACTCGCATGCGCGCTTCTCGTGTGCGTATGCTTGATTCAGAGGCAACGCATAGTGCTGGCCCCTCTGGCGGCTGTCTGTCTTTATGTTGCAACACTAGGATATTCGCCTGCGCGTGTACCGGTAGTCATTGTAGTGATTATGACGGTGTTCGGTATATGGTCGCGACGTCACTTTACCGCTAAGCGACGTGCGGCGGTCGCGGTCGCATTCCTCTCGGCGCTTTTGCCCATCGTGCTGTTTCAGGTTGTATCTCATACAACGCACTTTTATGTGGCCGCTCGGGGCGAACAGTTTTTCGGCATGCTGATCTCTAAGTATTGGCCGGATGAAATCCGAGCCCTTCAGACTGTTGCTCTTGCGACGAAGCCACTGATGCCTGGTGAGGTGCTCGGAATTGCAGTCGAGCTCATACGGCAGATTACGTGGCCACAGCTATGGACCCTACTCGATCCTCTATCGCCTGAGCTACGAAAAGCGGCGGATCCGATGCTGCCGCCATTTCATGATGATCCACTGTTTTTGAAAGTTATCGCCCCAGCATTGACTCCTTTTTTTATCCTCGGCTTGGCGGCAGCGGTGCGACATCGACACTACTGGCTCTTTTCTCTGTGTGTCATGTGGATCGCCAGCTCTTTCGGGGCTGTTTTGCTCTCTAATCGAGTCGATGATCACCGTCTAGTCTTTGTTATCATACCTCTGTCGATTTTTGCCGCGCTTGGCGTGAGTGCCCTTGTCCGGTGTTGGCAGGTAGCTCGATGTCCACGTGCGCCTTTAGTGCTTGCTGTTCTACTGCTACTCGTCGTGGCTGTCGTGCCCCGTGCCCGCGATATGTACGATGAGGCCCCTCCGAAGAGCCTAGCAATTTCCGGATTGCGTCGCTTACTAGCGGAACTGCCATCGAAAAATCTTGTACTTGTGACAGACATCTTTCATCGCGAACTAGCCGCGCTTCGCCTTGATGTGTGGAACGACAAGAGCTCGTCTCGCACACAGGTGCACTCATTAAATCCTGAGCTTCGAGAGGTGCTTGATCGAGGAACGCTTCTTTATCGCCAAAACGATGCAAGGCAGGTTGCGGAGCAAGTAGAGCAGGGTAAGACGATTATTCTTCACCCAGCCTCTCGATATCTTAAGGCAGCTAGTGTGCTTTCAAAACAAGGGGTGTTTGCATATTCGTATACTGCCGACGAGCGTGAGTTTCTCGTTATTGACGCTGGAAAAGAGCCGCCATCTGCGAAACTTCAACGTGCGATTCTCCCCGAGATTTCAGAGGCGCCCAAGGTGTCGCTCGTACTGCCGACAGCATCGGGTGTTCCACTCAGTAGTCTTGTTCCCCTTAAGGAGGTTCACGGTTTTGGAGAAATGCGTCTCAATAGGACCTGGGGTGGTGGCTCGATTGTGATCGGAGGAGAGTCTTATCGTAGTGGACTTGGGTTTCATGCGCCCACGACACTTCGGTATGCAGTGCCGAGTGGGGCGACCGCCTTTCAAGCTATCGTAGCGGTCGATGACGACACGAGTACCTGCGCTCGTGGGTCTTTCCGCCTAACGCTACGAGATGAAAAAGGACGAGTGGTTTACCAGTCGGGTGTAATTACACAAGAAGCTCCCAAAGCGGTTATTGTCGAGCTGCCCGGAGTGAAGGAACTAGAGTTAGACTTTGATGACGCAGGTGATGGACGAGACTGTGATCATGTAGATCTCGCAGACGCGCTTTTCGCCCTTCCCCCTGGCAGCACAGCGAGTTGTGTCTGCCCGAAAGCCATCTGTGAGCGGAAGTAAGCCCCTGAGAGTGCGAACCATAAAGAGCTAGATCGACCTAAATCGATCTCCTCACCCTCGCGCATTAGTGATTGCAAACTCCGCCACATTTCTTATTCTAAGCAATGGCGCGTAGATGCACCGCCTTGAGGTCCATGCGGGCCCAAGTGATGCACCTCGCGGAGTCCTACATACAATCGGTCCGCATGACATCACCATCAGAGCACAATCCTGAATCTCGCCCTGCCACAGATCTGTCCTTCCCATCGATGAGTGGCGACGAGGCGTCACCTCTAAGGCGGCTTGCGCTCGATATTTGGACGCAAAAAGTAGATGAGCTTCTTCTTGTCTTGAAAGACTCATGTGCCGACGCCGCTCAAAGCGTTGATCTCAAAGTTCAGCAGGATTTGCGTCATGAGTTGGAAAAAATGGGCGAATCGCCCCATTTTGAGCAGGGATTTGGCCTCCTCAGGGAGATTGCGCGCGAGTGTGCGACTCGCCCCGATACGGTTGCTGTAGGGGCGTCGATGTTAAATCGATTTCTTGCGCTCGCCCCCAACCAGTCGCAGATAGATCGCATAAGAAACCTCGCAATCCCCTCGGAGGAGGATCGTCAGCTTCGTGAGGAGGTGGTTATCGAAAATGCGAGATTGTCGTTTTTGTGTAATGGGGGACGACTCAGTAGCATCTCGTGCGAATCATACCTTAAATTAATTGAGCGCGGAGTTGATATCCTCGAGCAATCTACTCTCTTTCATAATGCTGTCTCTTATACAC
>OMII01000105.1 GCA_900299055.1 Pseudomonadota bacterium
CATCTACACCGTCAGGACCACACGCTTTAGGCCGATTCAGTGCCCGACGGGTCGAGCACTTGGTTGCCAGACATCCGTGCTCCTCACAGCTGTTGGCTATCGTAGTGTCGCTTGTAGGCTGCTTCTGTCGTGCTTCCTCTGCCGAACCGCTGCCTCCTATAGTCGCAGCACCATACTCCGTTCAAGGCGAAGTATCCGCACAAAAGACCACTTCTACAACGTGGGCGCCCGTTCGAGTCGGCAATGCCTTTCGCGTTGGCGATACTGTAAAGACAGGAGCAGATGGACAGGTTGCCTTCAAGTTCGTTGATGGAACGCTAGTGCGGCTAGGTCGACTGGCCGCGATCACATTCAAAGAGGTTTTGCCGACAGGAGCTCCTGTTGTCTCTCAGACCACTGGGAAAGCGTATTACTTCTCACGAGACACCAAGAATGAACCGCTGATCGAGACCAAGTTCGTCAACGCTGCAATCTATGGAACTGAACTAGTCGTCAATGTGACCGACACTAATACCACTATCGATGTCTTACACGGCACGATAGAGGCGAGCAACTCAATCGATACGACCCGAGCGAGCTTAGGGGAGCGTGTAACCTCTGACGGCAAGCGTTCTCTGGTCAAAGCGAGACTGGTTAAAGCTGCGGATTCCGTGCAGTGGATGGTCACCTTTCCCTTCGTAGTCACCCGAGAGGATCTGACAAGTCATAACGACTCGTCGTGTCACGATTCATGCGCTGCTGCCTTGGCACGGATTGTCACCCGTTATGAAGGAGGCGAATCAATTGGCACAGCTCTTTCGCGAGAGTCAAAAGATTTTCGCTCGTCAGACTACGGGCAACTACTTTCGGCTGTAGGACTGTGGATAGCGGGAGATGCCGAAGCCGCGCGAGCCAAGTTACAAAGCATTTCTGCTCACGGTTCTAATCGAGTTTCCGCATTGCGGTCGGTGCTTTTAGGCTTCGATGCATTAACTCTTGGAGACTCGCATTTATCAGAGACGTTGGCTAATTCTGCTGAACAGAAACTCCCAGGATTGATTAACACCGCCCTTCTTCGCTCGTATGTCTCACAAGCACAAGGAGAGCCTACACAAGCTCTAGCGGCCATTACCTCAGTCGCCGACCGACATCCAGGTGTATCTCAGCTCCTCGACAGACAAGCGGAGCTGCTTTTGTCATTAGACCACGGGGAAGAGGCAGAGGGCATTCTCTCAAAGCGAGCCGCTCTCTACGGGTCGAGCGCTACCAGTGACACCCTGGCTGGCTTTGCCGCTATATCTCGTAAGGATTTCAGCAGAGCATCAGAATTTTTTGCTGCTGCGCTGCACGGAGACAGCTCCCTTTCCCTTCCCTATCTTGGACAGGCACTCCTCAAAGCAAGAGAACGCGACTACCCAGCAGCAAAAGATCTACTATCCAAAGCCGTTCAGCTAGATCCAGGTGTCGCGGTTTATCGATCATACCTCGGGAAATTATTTTTTGAGGATGCGGAGACCGGGAAGGCTCTGCATGAGTTTGAGGCAGCGATTGCTCTCGATCCTCACGACCCGTCGCCGTACCTTTATCGTTCATTCGCGCATATTGCTAACAATCAACCGGTAGACGCGCTTGGCGACGTTGAAACATCAATAGCATTGAACGACGGGCGCGCTGTATATCGCTCAGGCCTGTTACTAGACCGAGATCTGGCAGTGCGAGGCGCGGGGCTAGCGCGTGCATTCACAGAATTAGGCTTCTCAGAAGCAGCTCGAATTGAAGCTATTAAATCAATCGGTGATGATTATACTAATTTCTCAGCTCATCGCCTGCTCGGCGATTCGTATGACTCGATTCTTGATGGCGAAGCGAATCTCTCTGAGAAGCGCATCGCAGACATTCTCTCCCCACTCAGTTTCAATCTATTTAATAGCCTCGGAGAACAGGCATCTCTCTCTGACTACAACGCTCTCTTTGATAAAAAAGAGACCCGTAAAGCCGTTCGAGTTGATTGGAATAGCAACCGAGATCGAATCGGTGGACAATTGATCGCCACAGGTAAGCAAGATACCTATGGATACCTCGCATCTTATGAGCCGTTTTATATGTCTGGCTCCCGACACAAGGCGTATCTTGGGGAAAATACGTTTCGTACCGCACTTCAATGGGAGCCACTTCCTGACGACCGGTTTATTCTCGACGGCGTCTTCAAGATGCGAAGCGTCAAGAATCCAGATGACAGAGACTCCGCTGAAGACGTCAATATCGGCTCTCTCAGACTAGGTCACAATCACCGCTATTCTTCATCATTACGCAGCCTCACTCAGTTCGAATTCGGACACGATAGAGAATATGCGTCTAACGATATCATTCGTGGCGTGACACTCTCGTCCCCAAATGGAGAAGAGCCATTTACCACCGATGTTATCGCACATGAGTCTACAACTCAGCGCGTGCAACGCACGGCACTCTCCCATCAACTCATCTATACATCCTCTTATCTAGATTCGGTAACGGGCCTTGAGGCAATGTACGCCGACAACGGAAGAAAGGAAGCCTCTCCTGCTCTTGGCTTCCTCGATTACCCAGATGAACCTGTTTCAGGTAACCTAACCAGCTATAGTGGCGAGTCAGCAAAGTCGGGTCAGGTTTACGAGTACGTCACGCTCAAATCTCCAGGTCTTGCGGCCTTCACTGCCGGACTCGTTGGGACCTCGGTGAAGCAAGATTTAACTGAGGTCGCTCCGTTTGACGATGGAAGTGATTTAAAGACGGCGATAAGTCCAAAGGCAGGTCTCGTTCTTACGCCGACACATTGGCTAACTGCGCGCGCCTCATATTTTGAGTCGCTCAGCAGGAAAGCGGTTCTTGAGGATCTTAGCAGTCTTGAGCCTACCCTCGTCGGAGGTATAAATCAGAGGTTTAATGATCTCAGTGGCACCGAGAGCAGAAACCTAGGATTTGGCCTCGACGTAAAAGCGCCGGGACAGGTCTACGCTGGAGCTCAATATATCAGACGACACCTTACAGAGAGCTTTGGAGACGTTAGCGACGCAGCCACCTACAACGGGGAGTCTCTTACCTCGCTTCCACCAATCTCCAGCGGATTCAGAGATGCTCACGCTGACTCGGACATCTTGCGTGGATACCTTTACTCCGTCATATCAAAGGAGGCCGTCCTTACCGCCGACACCCTCGTACAATGGTATCAGGACACTGACCCCGAACTAGCGTCCACGACGAACACACAGCGCTATCGGTTTGGATATAAGCGATTCTTTGGTAAACACCTCTCTCTTGGCGTGCAGGCTAGCTACCGAGATCAAACTTCCACCCAATTCGATGACTCATCGGGTTTCTGGCTCTTTGATACAGGCGTTTCCTATCGATTCTCAGAACAGCGCGGTCGTGTTTTCGCCAGAGTCGATAACATTCTCGATCGAAACTTCACCTACGACCAGGACGTAGGTATTGAGCCGACGTTATATGAGGGGCGATCGTTTATTGTCGGCGTAGCCTATAATTTTTGGTGATGAGTTCTCTCTGCAGGCGGCCTACTTGCGAGCCAGGCAGCGCCGCACGTGCATTTACAGCCCCCTGGCAAGCGCTCGCATGAGCCATGAACACTGGATTCTACGCTTCGTTTCACCGAACTCTTTGGCCCGATTTCTTGTTGGCTCATCCGGCAGCCTGGGTGGAGGAGAGAGCTCCATACAACGTGGTTCCATTTGGCGAGTGAAGTAGCTGCAGTATATATGCACGTCAAAAATACTCTCGGCTGACGTGTTCCGGTCAGAGCTAGGCCAATGAAAGCGGCAGTCGAGATGATCGCTCCTGTATACTCTAAAAAAACGAGTAGCGGCTGGTGGACTGAGTCCTGTTGCTCAACCTGTCGATATTAAAGGAGCTGACGGGCACAAATCGATGCCCGTCAGCTCGGTATAGGTGGTACTCAGCTATTCCGTATGTAATTTCTTTTTTCAGAAAAGGGTGCCGCCTACTAGCTCACGCAGTGGCGCTTGCTATTTCTTAGTGTTACTCGCCTGCTTTTCCTGGCATATTCGTTTCTCATCGATAAAGTGGAGCAATGCGTTTCCTGCACACTCCAAGAGTTCTGCGTACTGCCGCTCCAGTAACCTAAGCTCTTCTTCAGACAACCCACGTGAGGTCTCTATTTCTCTTACATAATCACTCTCGATCGACATGACTTTAATTGCGGCCTCCGTGATCAGTGGGTTAAACTTCGTGCTGCACGCATCTTGCTTGGCACTAGGATTAGGACCCATTATGAGGTGCATCTGAGCGAGCAACGCGAAAATATGAGGATTGCCTGTTTGTATGAAAGTTTGCTTCACCAATTCGGTCTCAGAGACTCGCCGAGCTTCTGTCACTTTTGGTGCTGGCTTAGGCATTGGCTGAGCTATCGTGGTAGCCACACTCCCTACTCCTACTATCGCTAAGATTGAGAGTGTCGATAACAACCTAGTCACTGAAACCATAAAACCTCCACTAAACATACACGCTCATTGGGCTCACCCGATGAATCTACTAGGGGATATGCGTATCCGCATGAGTGGCGTGCTGTATGGTGGTCTGTGCACCTTGATTAGGATGCCTATCCACGTGATCTTCTTTTTCTTTCTCTGCAGGCGGCCTACTTGCGCGCTAGGCAGCGCCGCACGTGCATTTACAGACCCCTGGCAAGCGCTCGTATGAGCCATGTGCACTGGATTCTACGCTTCATTTCACCGAACTCTTTGGCCCGATTTCTTGTCGGTTCATCCGGTAGCCTGGGTGCATGAGAAGGAGAAACC
>OMII01000106.1 GCA_900299055.1 Pseudomonadota bacterium
AGACAGCTGCGACTCCAGAGCAACGACACGTAGGAGCAGACTCAAACGTAGCGGTGGCGAACAACGACCGCCTCGCTGCAGATGTACACGACGCCGATCAAGTCTCGCGAATGCTCGTTGAGCGAGGAATCGCAGAAAAGCAAGCAAAACGGTTGACGGCAGGGCAGGGGATCGAGTCGTTACGCCGCATGGCAGCGATCGTTGCGCACTTTGACGCGCTTGTTCAATCGACCAGTCCGCTTGTCAGCAAGAGCCCCACCGGCTTCTTATACCGCGCGGTGGAACGCCCATTTGACTTCTCCTTGCCTGGTGAGAAGCGAGGTTCACAACCACCGCTTGGGCTTCGGCCGAGAGAGGGCGATGGCGCGCAAGAGCAGCAGCGCCCCACATGGAACTCTGCACGAGAGGGATCGTCGTCTAGAGCGGGACGCAAATCGGCGGAGCAATCGAAGGTTGACCTTGAAGTCGCATACCTGACTGCACGTAAGGCGGCGCTTGATGATATTCTCTGTCGAGCGTCTGAAGCCGAGGTGACGGAGCTCAAAACTGATGTTGAATCTGCGCTGCAGAAACTGCGCGCTCATATATCACCACAGCGTTTCAGTGAGGCAGTGCAGCACGGCGTCGAGCAGCGCCTTCTGGAGCGCCACGGATTCCCAGACTTCGACTCGTGGAGCAGCCGCTAAGCGTGCGTTATTGATCGCGCTCGATGAGTGCACGGAGCTTTGCCAGATTGTCGTCTTTTTTTTCCTGACGGGTCGTTTTCGCGGCGTTTGTAAGCCACTCGTGGGCGGCAAGGAGGTGAAGCGTTTGCACCCTAAATGGGACCGCGTCTTCACCGAGCTCCTCGCGCTGCAATTCACTCTTCTCAAAAAAATCTTCTCGCCCGAAGTTACCGAGATCGGCGTCGAGTAGGTACTTCGATAGCTCGGTATGTGGCTTCTGTCTAAGCTCGCCATCACTATGGACCAGCGCAGTGTCCAGAATCATGCGCTCGACGAGCGTGATCTCATCGTCCGAGTAGCCACCGACTCTCATCATGAGGTCACGTGCGTACTTAGCGCCGATCGCCTCGTTGTCGGTGCGACGTTGGATAAAACCCGCGTCATGAGTAACAGCGGCAACGGCGAGTAACTCAATACTTCGCATCGGAAGTTGGTCGATGAGGGCGAACTCAATTACATCTCTCAGCACTTCAAGGGTGTGTGAGAAAGAGTGGTACCGCAGGAAGTCCGGCAGCTTCTTCTCGACTGTCGAGAGAGCCTCACTGACCGCTGGTATTCGCGACACAGTTTGCAGTGTTTTCTCGATATCCTCGTTGGTAACCATGGTTGTGCCGTTGTTGAAGCTCAGACGATACCATACGTGTTCCGGCGCAAGGTTCCTAGCGGGTAAAATGTCGCCATGCTTCAGGCCTTTAGGGGTAGGTGGGTGTAACGCCTCTCTTTGACCTCTGTGAAAGGAGTGAGCTATCGTCCAGGCGCCGATATGAAACGAACTGATTCCTCTACCACCCCTCGAACCCGACCCTTGTCGTACTCTCTGCTTTCACTGGTGGCGTTGGCGCGGCCTCATGCAGCAGCCTTCTCGGTGGCGTTAGGCTCGCTTGCGATTGGAAGCGGGATTAACCTTTTGTTTCCCGAGATAGTTCGCCGAGCGTTGCGCCCCGAGGCGCTTCCAGCGCTTGAGCAGAACCTCATGCCGATACTGCTTGGCTTGGCCGGACTCTTTGTGGGGCAGGGGATAGTGTTCTTTCTGCGCTCGTACCTCTTTGGTGTTATTGGTCACCGGGTTTATACGGATCTTAGAGAGCGGTTGTTTGAGGCCGTCCTCGCAAAGGACACCCGTTTTTTTGACCGCAATCGCTCGGGCGATTTAGCAGCGCGCATTAATTCAGACGCAGCACTTGTACAGGAGGCGGTCGCTGTCAAACTCTCGGTCATCGCTCGCTACGGCCTGCAGGTGGTGTGTGGCGTTGTGCTCATGGCATGGATGTCATGGCGCCTAACGATAGCCATCGTTCTGAGTGTACTCGTGATCGTGGGTGTGTCAGGGCTTTTTATCCGTGGTCTTAAATCGGCTTCGCGTCGGTATCAGACTGACCTAGCGCGCCTCACCTCGTTTGCGGCTGAGGTCTTCTCTGGTTCGAAGATGGTGCGGGCGTTGGGAGCGGTACGTCAGGTTTCTCGGCGGTATCGTTCTATGAATGACGATGTACTTGCCGCCGGTCGCGCGCGAGCTCTGATGAGTGCCAGCTTCTCATCAGGTGCCAGTATGCTGCTTAACCTTCTGCTGCTGGGGGTGTTATGGTACGGGGTGTCGCTTGTTCTTGCTCAAGCACTGCCGCTGAACGAGCTTGCAGCCTTTGTTCTTTATGGCGCGATCGTCGCGGTATCATTTTCTTTTCTGGTTGGTGCGTATGCAGAAGTGTCACAGAGCTTAGGTGGGCTTGAGCGAGTCTTTGAGTTGCTTGAGAACAGCGCGACAGCGAGCGCTCGGCTGAAAGAGGGCGTAGGGCAGGGGAGTCGTGGGCCCCTTCGGGTCACGTTCAGCGGAGTCTCCTTCGCGTATCCCGATCGAGTAGAGCATCGAGTTCTGAGTGATTTTTCGTGTGAGATGTCGCCTGGACACGTGACAGCGCTCGTTGGCCCCTCGGGGGCTGGCAAAAGCTCAGTGGTTCAGTTGCTGCTTGGCCTCTATGAACTATCAGACGGAGAGATACGCCTGGATGGAATGCGGCTACAGGACATTGCCGAGTCTGACGTGCGTCGCTTGGTTGCATGGGTGCCGCAAGAGCCACAGCTCTTCAGCATGAGTATTTATGAGAATCTCACGCTCGGCAACGACGAGATGCTGCGTGATGACGTGCTAAAAGCAGTGAGCGGCTGGGATTTTATGGATTTCATCGAGCCCCTCGAGCACGGAATCGATACGACAGTTGGCGAGCACGGAGCGCTACTCAGCGGAGGACAACGCCAACGGATCGCGATAGCCAGAGCTCTGCTACGAAAGCCCGCGCTGCTGATTCTTGATGAGGCGACGTCGGGATTAGATAGTCGAACCGAATCATCGGTCATGAAGGCGATCCGACACCTTGTTCCGCAAGCTACCGTACTTATCATTTCACATCGACTCTCAAGTGTTCGAGAGGCTGACTTCATCTATGTTCTTAACGATGGAAGAGTATTTGAGTCAGGAACACACAACTCCTTATCCTCCCAGCAAGGGTTGTATCGGGAATATGTGGCTCGTCAGGCGCTTGCGTAGCTAAAACTCCCTACCCCTCACTAAAGTATTCGTCGAGCGGGAGCGTGTAGTACCTGGGCATGAGCTCTCCAGGAGGGATTGCTTGTATTACGAGGTAGGATACGAAGTTGGTCCATGTCGCTCCGATGTTTAAGAGCCTGCTATCAGGGTCAAATGGAAGGTCAATCGAGCGCCACGTGTTATTATCGGAGAGTACGTACACTTTACGTCTACGTCCAAGCCTGGTCAGAGAGGCAACGGTAGGCGGTTGCGCTGTGCCACGAGGAACGATCGCAAGGCTAATTGCTTTCGTACGCGAGGGGAGGCGTCTTGTTGAGAATCTGCTCACGCCATCTCTGCCTATCCCCATGACCCGTGAGGTTTTTCGCACTGCACTCTTTGAGACAAGATAGACAAGGCTTTCGCCAGAAACCGGTGGCCCACACTGTGCACCTGAGACGCCCTCGGGTAGCTGGAGACGTGCAACACGAGAGGGGAGCAGCTTTGACTTAAGAATAAATTCACCACCGAGCCTCACAATTCTACTAGGAGCATACGCTCCCTGGATATAGCAGCCCATGACAGGCGATCCGTCTGCTTTTGTGAGCGCAAACGGGTCTTCACTACCTGTGACAAGATCGATTGAGCTCCACACCCAGGTTTTCTCTGTGCGGCGAACGGTGACCACTGAGGACTGCGTTGCGCCAGGAATAATGCCGATGGATGCGGCGATGAGATCGGAACCGACCGTTAGCTTTACGCTGCCTGACGGCACGTTGAGTACGACATCAGCACGCTTATTGGGGGAGAGAAAAACGATATCAGGCGATGGGTCGCCTTCTATGTCCCCCGCCACTGGCGTCCATGTTACCGATGCAGTTGAGGTGGGAGTGGGCAGCGGTGTCGTAGTTTCGAGCGGTGTAGCAGTAGCCTCGTTTGTCGGAGTAGTAGTCGGAGTAGTTGTACAAGTGGCTGTGGGTGATGAAGTTGGTGTTGATGTGGGAGTTCTTGTCGGCGTGTCGGTTGGGGTGTGAGTAGCGCTCGGCGTAAGGGTGGGAGTTGTCGTTGGTGTTGTGGTGGGAGTAGTCGTTGGAGTAGCTGTCGGCGATGACGTAGGCGATGACGTAGGCGTGTCGGTTGGGGTGTGAGTAGCGCTCGGAGTTAACGTAGGGGTTAGGCTCGGTGTACTCGTTGGAGTTGTGGTGGGAGTGGATGTGGCAGTGTCGGTCGGTGTCGCGCTAGGAGTAGCAGTTGGAGTCGTTGTAGGTGTACTCGACGGCGAGTTCGTTGGCGTCGCAGTTGGAGTTACAGTAGGTGTTTGATTGAGCGTGCAGACGCTTGGAGATCCGACGCATACAAAACCGGTTTCGACCGCACAGGAATCGTTACAGCCATCACCATTAGTGACGTTTCCGTCGTCGCACACCTCGATAGAGCCAGTGTAAATATTTCCTGAAGACGAGCCCGTATTCTCGGCCACGATAATTCGAGTTCCGTCACTCGAAGATGCTACGCTCTGCCAACTTCGAGACCCTGCTGCCGTGCGAGTTGTCCATGTAACGCCGCCGTCATTAGACGTACGGACGTAACCGCCGTACTCGACGGCGGTCAATGCCATTCCATCGGAGGATGACGCAACGCCTGTCCATACAGAGGAGCCGCTGGGTATACGCGTTGTCCATGTACTGCCACCGTCTGAAGACGTAGATAAGCGCCCTATGAGTGAGTCAGCGATGATCAGATTCATGCCGTCGGAGGAGGAGGCGATAGAACCGCCGCTTACCATCCCAGAGCTCTTTGTCCACGAAGCCCCTGAATTAGCTGAGCGCCACGGCTGCGTGGAGTTCTCGCTCAGGATTATCCTTGTTCCATCAGCAGAGGAGGTTACCTGTCTGAAATTACGGTACTGACCACTTATTGATCGTGAGGTCCAGGTTGCGCCCCCATCAGTAGAGGTGTAGGCGTTATACGACGGTGCCACTGAAGCAACGAGTAGTAAGCCATCGGCTGATGAAGCAAGGGAGTACCATGCTCTAAACCCAGCCCCGACGCGTTGCGTCCATGTCTCGCCTGCATCAGCAGAGGTATAAATATAACCTCCGCCTGTCGCTGCCAGCTTTACTCCATCACTTGAGGAAGTGATCCAATCCCAGTTTGCTAATCCAGCGGCAGTCCGTTCATTCCATGTTACACCTCCGTCCGCAGAGGTATAGATGTATGAGCCAGAGGAATCAGAGGGGGCTGCCGCGAGCCGGACTCCATCTGATGACGAGGCGACTGATACCCAATTACGGTTGCCTGCCGATGACCGCACTGTCCATGACTCATGATTAAGGATTCCATCACCACACGATGGTCCCGCATTCGTTGTCGGGGTGTTGGTTGGCGTATTGGTCGGAGTGTTTGTGGGAGTGTTCGTGGGAGTCTGGGTTGGAGTATCAGTAGGGGTATAACTTGGTGTGCTGGTCGACGTTTCCGTCGGCGTTACTGTTGGCGTAGTCGATGGTGTATTTGATGGTGTGTGCGTTGGAGTGTGAGTTGGTGTTGCAGTGGGAGTGGTTGTGTTTGTAGCGGTCGGAGTAGCCGTCGGGGTAGAGGTCGGCGTTGCAGTCGCCGATTGAACACAGACGCTCGGACTTCCGCTGCACGTGAATCCTGATTCTATGGCGCACAGAGTAGAGCAGCCGTCAGAGTTAATGATATTTCCATCATCACAGACCTCGAGCGAGCCGGTATATAGGTAGCCGGTGTTGCCAACAATCAGTTTGGTGCCATCTGCTCCGGATTTTACAGAGTTCCAGGCATTCGTTCCTGCCGCGGTTCTGGTAATCCACGTGGCGCCGCCATCCGCTGACGTATAGACGCCGCCACTGTCAACAACAGCGGTGAGGGCAGCGCCATCCGCGGAAGACGTAATAGATTTCCAATATTGATCTCCTGCTCCAGATCGTGTGGTCCAGGTCGCGCCCTGGTCAGTTGATGTGTAGATGTATCCGGGCTGGCTTGGGCCATTGTATGTCGTTGCAGCGGCTATTTTAGTTCCATCTGCAGAGGAAGTTATTGATACCCAGGCCCGGCTGCCGGAGCTAACTCGAGTGGTCCAGTTTGCTCCTGAGTCAGCGGATGTATAGATGTACCCACCATTCGGCACTGCCGCGATGCGCGTTCCATCAGAGGAGATCGCTACACCTATCCACGAGCGGCCGCCTGCTCCGGTTTGCATAGTCCAATTTGCACCACCATCACCGGAAGTATAAATGTATCCGTTTGAACTTGCCGCCGCTAGGTTCATACCGTCGGGCGATGAAGTGAGATACATGAAGCTGTTCGAGGATGGACCTGTAGCAGCCCATGTCACGCCATAATCCGTAGAAGTGTAAAACTGCAAGGGCGTTCCTAAAACAGGTTGTGCCGACGCAATGATACGCGTTCCATCAGCTGATGAGGCCACGGAGTACCAGTTTCGAAGTCCCGCGCCGCTCTGAGCAGTCCATGTGCTCCCCGAGTCTGAGGAAGTGTAAATCGACCCTGATGACGCGGATGCTACGGCGACCAGTCTTACACCATCAGCTGACGACGCCACAGAGCGCCAGGTCCGACTACCGGCGTTGGTTCTTGCTGTCCAGGTTTCATTATTAAACATGCCGTCGCCACATCCCTCGGTAGGTGTTGCAGTTGGAGTGTTCGTTGGAGTGCTGGTTGGGCTGTGTGATGGTGTAAACGTCGGAGTGCTTGTTGCTGTTGGCGAGCTCGTAGGTGTAGCTGTCGGGCTCGCTGTTGGTGTTGTTGTTGGTGTACGCGTCGGTGTCTGTGTAGGAGAGGTCGTTGGAGTATTGGTTGGGGATGGTGTGATAGTCGGTGTATTGGTTGAGGTGATAGTCGGGGTCACGGTCGGTGAGTGGGTTGGAGTTGAAGTCGGAGTGGGAGTTGCTTGCGACTGCCCATAGTGAATCCACACCATGCCCTCTGTAGCAGCGCCATTATCGAATTGCGGGCGGCTAATCAGGAGGTCAGCATATCCATCGCCATTGATGTCACCTGCGGCAGCTATATGTAAATTAGTACCGTTAGTTGAGGCTGTTCCTGATATGGTTTGTGAGGTGGAAGATGGAAGCGTTCCGGCGTTATTTTCATACAAGAACACCGGTCCGGGGTTGGTTGCATTGCCAATGTAGCCAACGGCCACATCCTTGTAGGAGTCGCTGTTAACGTCGCCGGCGGCTGATAAAACGCGCCCCCAGTTCGTGTTGTTTGGGAGTGTTATCGTGGATGCCAGTGTCGGAATAACATTTGATGACCGCCCGGAGTACACATAGAGGGCAGCATTGGAGGAATCGGCGATTACAACATCGTCATACCCGTCTTTGTTGAGATCTCCGGGACAAGCCAAACTGTCACCGAATCGTTGATTGTTTGCTGTGCCGCTGACATAGTTATTTGTTTGGCCTCCCACTAGCGTAAGTGAGCCTGCCACAAAATAGACACGTCCCCACTCTGTGCCTGTGCTCCCGTTTTTCCAGGTCCGATCGGCGATAGCAAAATCTCTTAATCCATCTCCGTTAAAGTCACCGGCGCAGATGTCGTAGCCATAATAGCCATCTGCGGGTTGATTTGTTGTGTTTTTAACAAAAGCAGGGCACGTAGTTCCGCTAACTGACGCCGAAAGTCCTACCGCGCTTCCCTTGCAGTACCATACTCTGCCATTACCGCTGTTACCGTCGGGCGCTGACACAAGGAGATCCTGGTAGCCATCTCCGTTAATGTCACCGCCTGAGGCTAGCCTCTGTCCAAACGAATTGTAGGTCGATCCACCAGGCTGTAGCGTTGAGTTCGCAGTTGCTCCCAGGCCAGTACTGGAGCCATGAAACACCTGAATCCTGCCTGAGCTAGCACCACCCCCTATGGCTCCCGCGTAACTAAACGCGATATCGCTGTATGTGTCGCTGTTAAGGTCTCCAGCGCCGCTGACAGCAGCTCCCCAGTACGAGTTTGCGGCATTTGCCTCGGTGCTCCAATCTGGAGTGCTGGAGGGCCCTGAAGCTGAGCCATAGAAGACAAACACCGCTCCTTCATCGGTTGAGCCGTTGTCGTAATACGGAGCGCCGATGATGATGTCAGAAAACCCATCTTTGTTGACATCTCCCGCGGACGATATCGAGTATCCGAACTGCATCGTCGAGCTTCCACCCGACTTCGACCAACTCGGAGAAGATGCCACTGGGTCGATATGTAGTGGGTAGTGGGCGAAGCGATCGTCGATCTGGATATCAAGATGTTTAGTACCACGCTGCCCCGCGACATACGCAAGTTTGCTCGGAAGTGTGGCGCCACGTGAGTCGATGACGTGCAGGTCTGCGTATCGTAGCTCGACAGCCCCTTCTCGGGCAAAAAGGAGCTCGGATTCCCTCGCCGAAGCGAGCTCCAGGTCGGTTTCGATAGTGGCTCGTACGGTAAGCGGCGCATCTCGGTGTTGGGCTAGCGGCTTTGCGGCGATGGTGAAGCCCTGTTCAATGCCACCCTCCTGGTTTCGGTACCACTCGGTGATAGCGGCCGTAGGATGATGGATAGTGACTGAATTACCTATGCTAGATATCGAGTCACGATCTGGGCGACCTATATGGTTAACGCCCTTTCCTCGTTTGATTGAAGACAGCGAGTATCGCCAATGCCACTTTTTACCTGTTTTGCTGATGCGACGTGGCTCTACGAGCCATCCATCTTCCCACACGTAGGCTCGAAGATTCTGCGAGGGATTTCCAAGATGCCAACGCGAACCCTGAAAGGGGTGTCCGGCGCTATCAGCATCTTGCGCTGTAACGTTGTAGAGTCCCATCTCAACGACGTGGCTCGATTCTTGAAACCACCAGCTTGGATCTCGTTGTGCCTGTTGCGCAAACGATGGCCGCCTGTTCGGAAGAGAGTTTGATCCTGTTTCGTTGCGAGGTGTTGTATCTGATGCGCTGGTGGTACGTTGCCAGAATGGAGCAGGTGCCGGTAACTCTGAACCGGAAGGCTCTGAGGGGTGAGTACCGATCAGCGGAGTTGAATGGTTACGTGATGGATCGATCCAGCCTGCGCCGAGATACACAGCGAACACAAGCAACAGAATGCCGACGGCCAGCGGCAGGCGTCTGCGATACCGCCAATGTTTCTGCTCGCCCCTGAGGGGCTTTTTGAAGTTCTGCTCCACATCGTAACGATCGAACAAGACTGGGAAAAACTTGAGTGCAGGGCAGGGCTGTGCGCATAACCCTTACCTGTGAGGAGCCAGATTTCGCGGCAGCTATGGTTTTGAGCAGTGGGAAAGAGCGCCAGATCGCCGCTTACAGGCGTATAACAGGCAGAGAATATTAGGCTTAGTTGTAAGTCCTTGATGCGCCGGTTCTACGAGTAGGCAGCAGGGGTCTGGAGGCCCTGAAGGCACCAAGATGGGGAGATGGAGAAGGGGGTAAAACCTGCTCGACGTGTTTCATCTCCCCAGCTACTACGTGTTAGCGAGCCGTCAACTCGCCAAGCCACGCGCGGCGGTTCTCCTCGAATAGATCGTGGAGGAACTCGGTAAAGGTCTCCGCGCACTCTCTGGTTTCGATCTCTTTCAATCGAAACGAGATGGCGCCCGTTTGCACTCCGCCAAGCCCTTTTGACAGTGATCCGAGATCCCCTGGTGAAAGGACTCCCTTGCTAACAAAGTTAGCGAAGTGTACCGCGAGCGTCCTGGCCTCGGGGTTGAAGTGGTACACCACATCAACCGCCTTGCCGTTGTCAAACCACGCTCGGTCAAACTTCTCGCAACTCTCGACAAACCGAGCGTTACGAAACTCATTACTCTCCATCGTTCGACCTCCCTCACATACCCAACGAAGAGAAGTTCTTCATTGAAAACGTGCGTACGTTTCCCAGAACCGAGTATCCTGGGCTCTAGGAAACGTACGCGCGTAGTGAGTGAAACTCGCCGACCGATAAGATTCTAGCCGTAAGATTGAAACACAAAGATAAGAAATACAAACATTACAGTTGCCCTCTTATCCCTCCTCCATCTCCTCCGCTCACGCTGGTAAGAGCGTCAAAGCAAGAAATGAAGGCACACATCTACTCGTATCAAAAATTATAGTGAATGCAGAATCGCACTGATTCACTCCGTACAATGGTATGAATCTATGAAGTCTTGCAGTGACGTACAGTACTGTACCTTGCTAATGAGCTTACGTGCCAGTAAGCACGGTCGCACAGACAACCCAGTGCCGCTTATCTTGCGTTAGTCTCATCTTCTCGAGCAAGGTAACGACACTTATTCGCGCAGACTCTCCAGATCAAGAAGCTTGCGGTATCGGCCCGTCTTGCCCGAAACCTCTTCAAGGTTATTGATCAAATGCACTCGAGGATTCTCCTGCTGCAGGATTGCTTCTATTCCAGGGAACTGCTCCTGCAGGCGCTTGAGTGCGTCTGTTGGCTTTGTATCCGCTGGAATCAATTCTACGGCAGAATGTATATGTGAGAACAACTCGGAGCGTGCAGTTACCTTTGCGTCGGTAACTTCATACGTTACGTGAGGAGCGTGGTTATATACATTTACAAAGTGCGCCTTGGCGTCTTTGTGTACCTGGTCAAATTTCGTCGCCAGCCATGGATGAGATCGTCGAACCTCATCAAGGTAGTCTCCAGCCCAGAGTCGATAAGGATTATAGCCAGCGCGACCCTCGGTGAGCTGAATCATACGCTCCCAGTTGTGAGTCCCTACGGCGTTTTTCTCCTCTGGCGTTGCTGAAGCCGTCGGCTCACTCTTAAACCCGAGTGCCGAAAGATCTGTCGCAGATAGTTCCTTTGTCAGTCTGGCCAGAGTCGCAAGCCGTGCCACATCGGTGAGCACCTCTTGATGTTCGGCGGGGAGTGCTTCAAAACGTTTTCGTGATTGTACCATCGGCGAGCTGTCTGGTAAGACAAAGCCCTGCTCAGCAAGACGTAGCGCCTCGCGTACCTCGCGCTTTTTCCAATCACTAGCAATGTTTCCTTGGAGCCGTGCATAACCAACAGCCACGCCCACTGCCTCCGAACCCGCTCCGAGAACTGCGCCTCCACCTGCTCCAACAGGCCCCAGAGGAGCTCCCATAACAGCGCCCATGATTACTGGGCTTGAGGTGCTACCGAGGAGTTGTACGTCGTTCTGCTGAGCGAAGCTACCATCCGAGAATGTTGAGTAGCCGTGGTATGCGACCCCTGCAAAGCCCAGGGTGCGCCCGGCCACAGAAGCTGCCGCTTTGCCTCCCAGGGCGGTACCAACCCGAGTTGAAGCTGCCACCATTGCTCCGCTGTTGGCGAGCTCGAAAGCACCAAACGCGATAGCGGTGTCACTCGCACTTCTGGTTGCCTCTGCGGCTATCGAGGCGGTGAGGCCCCCTTGCTTGGTTGTAAACTCAAATCCCTTTTGAATATCAGCATTAAGCAGTGAGAGTAGATGCGGCACCGGTGAGTGGGGATCGTTTGGGCCATAATTTGCCTTCATGGCGCCCGTGACAGCCTCCGATAGCGCGGCTGTATAGGTCATTGCCTTAAATTGATTGTTCTTCGCCCACTCGCTCATCCTAGCGTTCTCATTAAAGCGCTTCAGGCCCTCCGCGAGGCGTGCCTTCATGTCGACCGCTGTTGCCATCGTTGGTGGCGGCGGTGTCGCCGCTGGTGCTGTCGTGGATGGTTCAAGTTTCGGTGCGAGAGTAGTGGTACTCGCTGCTGAACCTGAGGCTGGTGATGAGGTTCCTTTTGCAGATGAGGCTTTCGAAGCCGCCTCCGGAGCGTTGCCACCTGACTTCGTGCCTGAACTTCGTGGTGTGCTCGAAGGTGGATTGCCGTCCAGCACAGCCTGAATCTGCTCCGGGGACATTCCTGCTTCGCGTCCGTGCTTTTCTGCTAGAGAACGGCGGGCCTTCGCGTGATTGCTATCCCCCTCACCATGGTTGACCATATATCGATATGAATCGACCATTTTCTCGAAGCGCATCATCGCTCTCTCCACTGGATCATAGTGTGGTTCAGACTTAGCTGATGAAGCAGAGTTCTCAGTCGGCTTCGCCGATTCCGCAGACGTCACAGGGTCAGCTTTTTCGGTACCTGCTTTTGGGCTGTCAGACGTCTTCGCCGCCTCTGCC
>OMII01000107.1 GCA_900299055.1 Pseudomonadota bacterium
CTGTGAGGGGCAGATAACGGCTACTGAAACAAGTCGTGCTCTCGGCTCCGTAGAGCGGATAGCGCTTGTTGCGCTGACGCAGCACATCGTTCGTCGTGATGTTGGCGCTGCGCTCGCGGTCATAGCCGATCTGTTCTCTAGTGGTATCGATCCCGCTACTCTTCTAAAAGAGTTTACTAACTTTTGGCGCGAAGTTTTTCTTGCTAAAGCGGGTGGCGAAGCTCGACTAAAAGCGCTCGGGCTGCGTGAGGACTCGTCAGTTGAGTTGTTGCGATTGGTTTCGCCACTTGAGCTAATCGATGTGCAAGATTTGTGGGATCTTGCCCGTGAAGGGGCGGACAGATGCTTACGAAGCTCGCATCAAAGGTATGGTTTTGAGGCTCTTGTGGCTAGGGTAGCTACACGACAACCTGTGCGTGAGATTGGAGAGCTTGTTGGAGCAGCGCTCAGCCAGGTAGGTGGGGGAACTGGGGCTGTCTCGTCTGAGCGAAGAGCCGCAGCGTCGGCGCAGTCGACTAGAGTTGCTACTTCTGCCGCGAGTGCCGCGCAAGTGACACCGTCTGCACAGGCGCCCGCTCCATCAGCGAGCGTTGTCACAGGGGCCGGTGGGCTACGCTGGGAATCATTCGTAGCTTACGCCGCGGATAAAGGAGGCAGAATCCTCTCAGAAAACCTGAAGCGGATTCGTGTCACACGGTTCGAGGTGGGGCTCCTCGAAGGGACAGGCCCGGAGTTTACGATTAACAGTGTCTTGAGAGATAAAGCAAAGGTGAATGAACTTCTCTCTACATACTCTGGGGAAGCGAAGGTGACATCGTGGAAGCTGCTCCTCACGAAGGGAGCAGGGGCGGCAGACGCGGCTGATGGCGGAGCCAGTTCAGCAAAGGGAATGACCGCAGCGTCTCTTGAGGCACATCCGGCTCTGCAGAGTTTGCAGAAGATATTTCCGGGAAGTAAGGTAGAGCAAGTTCGGGTCAAGAATTCATAGTGTAGTTGCGTGTGGTGATCGTATGAGTCGAGGACGTGGTGGATTTCCTGGAGGATTCCAGGGTGGAAATATGCAAGGGCTCATGCAGCAGGCCCAGAAGATGCAGAAAGATATGCAGCGAGCTCAAGAGGAGGCGGAGTCTTTCGAGGTCGAGGGAAGCGCTGGGGGTGGAGCCGTAACGTTTGTGATGAATGGTAAGCATGAGGCCCTGCGAGTGACGGTAAAGCCAGAGGCGGTGGACCCCTCTGATGTTGAGTTACTACAAGATTTGATACTGGCCGCGGCAAATGATGCCCTTGCCAAGATTCGTAGGAACACTGAGGAGACATTATCGAAGGTCACTGGTGGTATGAAGATACCGGGGCTCTTCTAGGGTTTCTTCTATGTTGTCATTTCCCCCCGCGCTACAGCGACTCATAAAAGAGCTTTCGAAGCTTCCCTCTGTTGGTGAGAAAACCGCCACTCGGCTTGCATATCATTTGGTTGCGAACGATAGAGATTTGGCCCGTTCTCTCGGCGAGGCGCTACAGAGTGCTGGTCAACAAGTTCGCTTATGCGGGCGTTGTTTTTTTCTCAGTGAAGACGAGCTTTGTACCATCTGTAAAAATACGGCTCGAGATGGTTCTGTGTTGTGTGTAGTAGAGAAGCCCGTTGATTTAGTTGCAATCGAGCGAGTTGGGGAATTTAAGGGCACGTATCACGTACTACATGGATTATGGGCTCCGCTGCGAGGGCAGGGGCCTGAATCGATGCGACTTAAAGAGTTAATGGCTCGTGTGAAGGTTGAGCCAATTCGCGAGGTCATTATAGCTACCAGCGCAACGGTTGAGGGGGATGCGACTGCCCTCTACGTCGGAAGAATGTTGGCTGAAGTGGGTATTTCGGCAACACGCCCGGCCCAGGGTATTCCAAAAGGCGGCGAGCTTGAATACGCCGATGATGTGACTCTCTCGAGGGCGTTCGCTGCTCGAAGTATCCTACCCATCTCGTAGCGGGCAGAAGGCGTCTGAGTTCTATTGGGCAGCTTCTCATACGCCCCACCGGTCTCCCCAAAGACACACACTCCCGAGAGTCTATTCGGAGCTACTAGCATTCCAGAGACCCGGCAGTTAAGGGGGTAGAAGCCTGCGAAAGCATTAGGTTGGAGACCCCAATGTGAGGATATCTCTTCGGTACTATTGACAATTCGGCGCTACCAGAGAATTATTGGGACCGCTCCTTCCCCGGTAGCTCAGTTGGTAGAGCAGGTGGCTGTTAACCACCGTGTCGGGGGTTCGAATCCCTCCCGGGGAGCCATTTTTCAGGTCGACTCCACCAGTCTACGGCGCACATGAGTGCCGCTGACGGAAACAGGTGCTCCTCTTGTTTGGATGTATTCCCAAACCCATTAGCCTTCACAGCGACGCATGAGTTTCGATTTCCTTGCTCTTCTTCCTCTGTGGTACGTAGCATTTTTATTCAGCACGGTGTGCCACGAGGCAGCTCATGCGCTTGTCGCCAAGTGGGGAGGCGATAGAACGGCGTACGCTGGAGGACAGGTTACTCTCGATCCACTCCCGCATATCAGGCGGGAGCCCTTTGGGTTGGTTGTTATTCCGATACTATCGCTACTAACTTCTCAGTCGATGTGGGGATGGGGGAGTGCTCCCTTCGATCCCTTTTGGCAGATACGGTATCCGCGGCGGGCAGCATTGATGGCGCTTGCAGGACCGACGACCAACTTTCTCCTGGCGATAGTAGCCGCAGTCGCCATGCACGTTGGAATAGCGGCAGGATTATTTCTGCCAGTGGGGGCTCTGTCGGTTGCATCGCTTCATGGCGGACTCCTCGAGGGGCTCGGGCAATTTGTGACAATCCTACTCCAATTGAATATTTTACTCGGAGTTTTTAACTTACTGCCTTTTCCACCTCTCGATGGTTACTCGGTGATGGGATTATTTTTGCCAGAGGATGTATTTCTCAAATTTCTTGAGTTTGTTCGTTCGCCCGGCTTCTCTCTGATTGGATTGTTAGTAGCACTGCAGGTACTGCCATACCTGGTGACGCCGGTGATGATATTCGCCGCACGGCTAATCAATTTAGCGGGCTAACGAGCTCTTTACCTTACCCGGAGCGCCTTCGAGCGGCTTTTCTTTTGACACGCAGGGCAGAAATGAGTCCCTCGTTGTCCCACAACTATTTTTTTTATCGTGGTACTGCACCGATTGCACGGAGTGCCATCACGACCATACACAAGGGGTTGATACATTCCTCCGTATACGACACCGTCTCCAAAATCAGTGCCGGCGAGCGCAATCGCTTCTGTGAGAGTTTCCTTAATCGCGCGGTGTAGTATCCCGAGTTTGTTGAGAGGAACAGAGCAGGCTGGGGTCAGCGGATGAATTGACGCTTTCCACAGGACTTCGTCTACATAGATATTTCCAAGTCCAGCGATGATATTCTGATTGAGTAGAAGGGGCTTTACTGCGCCTTTGCGGGATACAAATATCTCTCGCAACGTACCAGGCTCGAATGCGTCGTCGAGTGGCTCTACACCTAAGTTTCCAACTACCTCATGCAGATCTTCACAGAGATACATTCGTCCAAACTTGCGAGTATCATTAAATCGAAGCGTCTTGCCTCCCTCTAAGTAAATTACGACACGGTCATGACTTGATGCTGCCGCACTCGATGACACCACATCGAGTGCGCCGCTCATGCGCAAGTGGATCAAAAGAAACGCTGGACCAGGGGAGCTCAAGCGCATGGCGACAAACTTCCCTCTGCGAAAAACCTCCTGAATTGTACGGCGATGAAGGAGTTGGGAGAATTGTTTGGGTGTGTGCGTATGGATGGTTCGGGCCCAGCCAATAGAGGCATCAGTGATGAGAAGCCCCTCAACTCGCTCACGAAGATAACGCACCGTAGATTCGACTTCAGGCAGTTCTGGCATACGCCCGTAAGCGTATCAAATCTCGTTTGGGAGTGTCACGAGCTGCAAGGTGTTGTTTTCAGGACTGTCGAAACGCCCTGGGCGCGCTAATCCCTCGATAGAACTCAAATAATTCAATGTCGAACGTACCTGTGACGATCATCTAGGTGAGGGGCTGTAAAGGCTACTGGCTAGATCAAGCAATTGCGGGCGATGCGGGTAATTCACCGAGCTCAAGACAATATGAAGTTAATTGAGTTATCCGTGTCGGATGATCGACACAAGCTATTTGCGCGCGTCGTCCCCCAGATCGATTGTCAAAACGTAACAGTGGAAGATATCAGACGGGAGATAGTAACGATCTCGCCGCCCGAACTTCTTGAAGAAGACGTCATCAATGATATCTGCCTCGAGCTCCGTCAGAATCGAGGGTGTGATGCTAGACGGGTCGCAAAGGGGACGGAGCCAGAAGCCGGTAGAGATGGAAAATTGGTATGGCTAGTTCGTCGATTCTGTCCTGGCAAGAGTAGCTCTGAGGAAAGAGAGTTTGCCGATTTTTTTACACTCGGCTTGTTTGAAAATATAGAGGCAGGCAGAGAGATTGCCCGTATTTACAGACCCGGCTCGGGGAAGGATGGAATAGATGTTCAGGGGAAGAAGATCCCCGCCAAGCCTGGAAAGCCGTACAATGCTCGATGTGATAAGACGGTGGAGCTTCGCAGCGATCCAGCCCACGAGAACTACACCGCAGTGGTAGCGGCAAACGCAGGCTACGTACATGACGAGGGTGAGAAATTCTCAGTTCGAGATACGCTACATATCTCAGGAAATCTCGACTGGAATATGGGGCATATTGATTTCGTTGGTCACGTGAAAGTTATGGGCGATGTCCAGAAAGGCTTTCACATTAAGGCGAGAGGAAACGTCGACATCTTGGGCTCAGCCCTTGGAGAGAACGTATTCACCAGTCAGCGCTCGATCTCAATTAAGGGGTTTCACCACGGCTTCGAGCATTCAAGTGTCTCTGCCCAGGGAGACTATTCAGTTGGTATAGCACACGGCGTGTCGGCAGATGTTGGAGGAAATATCATAGTCGCAAAAGAGGCGCGGGACTGCTTGTTTCGAGCTGGGCTCGGCATTTTAGCGTCGGGTGCTGCAGTCGTAGGAGGCAGCTCGTGGTGCGTGAAAGGTTTTGAAGCCAAGGTGATCGGAAACGAGGCCGGAGTGACTACTGTAGTTGAGTTGCGTAACGAGCTTGAAGTTACCAAAGAGTACCGCGTGCTGGCTGATATGATTAGAAAGCACGAGACTGCGGTTGCAGCCTTAGAGCTGCATATAGGCCCCTATTTGAAGAATCGGCAGCGAGTGCCACTTCTAAAGAATCCGTTTCGAGCAAAGATGAGTGGACTCCTCGCTAAATACGACTCGGTGGCGCAGTCGCTCGAAAAGCTGCGTGAGCAAGAGCGAACGATGCGAGAATCCGGACCAGTACAAGAGGACTCCCGAGTAAATATCGTAGGCGAAGCTTTCCCGGGTGCTGAATTTGCCGCGGGCGAAGTGCGGTTGACGCTTAAAGAGCGTGTTGTAGGTCCTGTTACATACAGGAAGCCTGCGCAGCAAGGGGAATGGATAATTGAAAAGTTTCAGGGAATGAAGAAGGGATAGGATATGGAAAAGAAAGATCTGCTCCACAACATTCAGAATGCGTGCGTGCTCGGTATTCAATTAATACCGCCTACAATCTTGTGTGACAGTATGGGCTCGCTGGGCCTTAAAGAGCCACTTACGGTCGCGCCTGAAACGTCATTAGCAAAGTGCGTAGAGATTATGCAGCAGCGTCACGTTGGCAGCTTGCTGGTGGTCGACTCTTCGGGCCGGCTCTCAGGGATATTCACTGAGAGAGACTGCCTTATGAAAGTAGTCGGTAAGGTGCATGACTTAGAGGTCGCCACTGTGGCCCAGTATATGACCAGCAATCCGATTCGAGAGCGTCCTGAAGCTTCATTAGCCTTTGCACTTAACCTGATGTCGAACGGAGGGTTCCGCCACGTTCCAATAGTAGATCAAGATGACCTGCCTATCGGGATTATTTCAGTAAAGGACGTCGTAGAGCACATCGTCAAGAAGATGCTGGACGCTATCGACGAGGCGGTTGAAACCGCTCCATAACCCCTGGCTGTGCGATAGCCAAAAAAAGGCCACCCGAAGGTGGCCTTGTACGGTTTCTATCTCTATTTCTATCTACGCCAGTAATGGCGCGATGAGAAGCGAGAGGATGGAAACCATCTTGATAAGGATGTTTAAGGATGGTCCAGAGGTATCCTTGAACGGGTCGCCGATGGTGTCGCCGACAACCGCCGCCTTGTGAGCGTCAGATCCCTTCTTCTCTCCCTCAACGAGTCCTTGCTCGATGAACTTCTTGGCGTTATCCCAAGCGCCACCCGTGTTGGACATGAAAATCCCCAATACAACACCCACTACAGTTGTTCCCAGGAGAAGACCGGCGAGAGCCGCTGGTCCCATCACGAATCCAACAATTAGTGGAGCGATGAATGCGATTAAGCCAGGAGCTCGCATCTCAGTGAGAGCCGCCTTTGTGGAGATCTCAACGCAGCGCGATACGTCAGGCTTTACACCTTCCTTGCCCTCAAGCAGTCCAGCGATTTCGCGGAACTGTCGACGAATCTCTGTGACGATTAGGGAGGCAGCTTTGCCAACAGACTGCATTGTGAAGCACACAACGAGTCCTGGCAGCACCGCGCCAAGAAGCACTCCTGCTACAAGCATCGGGTTGGTGATGCTGAGGTCGATGTGCTTATTCGCCGAGGTGAAAGTTTGCGTGTAGGCACCAAACACCGCGAGAGCTGTGAGACCTGCCGAACCGATCGCAAATCCCTTACCAATAGCCGCAGTTGTGTTACCAAGAGCATCGAGCTTATCAGTGATAGCTCGGGTCTCGGGTCCAAGGTGCGACATCTCAGAGATTCCGCCGGCATTGTCAGCGATTGGGCCGTACGCGTCGATCGTCATGATAATGCCAGTCGTTGAAAGCATCGCCACACCGGCAAGCGCTACACCGTATACGCCCGCGAAGTAGTTCGATACAAGCACTGCTCCAACGATGATAATCAATGGAAGTGCAACGCTTCGGAAGCCGACTGCGATACCGCTGATTACAGCCGTTGCTGGTCCAGTCTTGGCTGCCGCCACGATCTCATACACTGGCTTGGATGACGTGTAGTACTCAGTAGTCAGTCCGATACCGATGCCGCAGACCGTTCCAAATATCACTGGCCACCAGAGGCTTAAGTTCACTGGCGTGATAACGAAGAGTCCGAGACACGCTGCCACGAAGAAAACCGAGGCGAGCAGTACGGTCGTGCGAAGAGCCTTGGCTGGATCTCCATCCTTTAGAAGCGCCATCCATTTGATAGCGATAAATGAGGATATCGCGCCGAGAAGCCCGAGCGCGAGCGGAGTCGCCATCAACCAGATGCGGTAGCTTTCCTCGACGGAGCCCACCACAGTTGGGTTGTAAGCAGTAAGCCGTTGCACTTGGTCACTACCGAGGGTCGCAGCCAGAGCGAGACAGCCGATTAAGCACGTAACGTATGACTCAAAGATATCAGCTCCCATACCAGCTACGTCGCCGACATTGTCACCAACGTTATCAGCGATTACACCAGGGTTACGGGGGTCATCTTCCGGAATTCCAGCCTCAACCTTACCAACGAGGTCCGATCCCACGTCAGCGGCCTTCGTGTAGATACCACCGCCAACTCGGGCAAAGAGGGCCACTGATGACGCTCCCATCGCAAAGCCGATGATTGGCTCGTGGTGAGCAGGAGTGCCGTAGATGAGGAACAGAACACCAACTCCGATAAGTCCAAGTGCCGCTACGGTTAGTCCCATGACTGCGCCACCATTGAAGGCAACCATGAGGGCCTGCCCCGGTGCGTTCTCAGAGGCCGCGTGTGCGGTACGAACGTTTGCCATGGTAGCAGCGCGCATACCGAGGTATCCGGCGAGCAACGAGCTCCCTGCACCAAACGCGAACGTGACCGCAGTTGGGAGCTTGAGTGCCCACCAAATTGCGAGAAAAGCGCACAGAACGAAGAACAACAGGTACTGAGCTTGCTGCTTGAGGTAAGCGATCGCGCCTGAGCGAATCGCCTCACTGATCTCTTGCATACGAGCGTTACCTGCTGGGAGCGCCTTGATGCTTGCGTACATACTGTACGCGAGCGCGAATGCTACCAGGCCGAACAACGGAGTGGCCCAGGTGATAATGAACAAAGTTGATTGATCCATAATTCCTAGCTGCTACTAGCTTAATGTTGATATCCTTAGCACTGGCGCGCGGACTGTCTGCATCCTCTGGGAGGTAATGCGGAAGTCGCGCGAGCAATGTAAGTGCTTGAAAAAACAAGCTGGGCGATTCTAACCGTTACAACACAGGAGTCAACCCAAAGGCATACCTGAGCCAGGTGGCGTGATGCGCTACCAAGAACTGTTTATATACCTGATTTTATTATGCAAAGCGCTGCTAGTGCGTGAGTCGCTTGTAACGAATCCGATGCGGCGTTTCTGCGTCGGCGCCGAGGCGTCGTTTACGGTCCTCTTCGTACTCTTGATAGTTGCCCTCAAACCACACCACCTCACTGTTGCCCTCAAAGGCAAGGATGTGTGTAGCAATACGATCAAGGAACCAGCGATCGTGGCTGATGACCACGGCGCAGCCAGCAAAGTTGAGTAACGCCTCTTCAAGAGCTCGGAGTGTGTTTACATCGAGATCGTTCGTTGGCTCATCCAGAAGAATAACATTCCCTCCTGAACGCAACATTTTAGCCAGGTGCACCCTGTTTCGCTCTCCTCCTGAAAGCGTGCCTACAAGTTTCTGCTGGTCTTGTCCGGCAAAGTTGAAGCGAGCGACGTAGGCTCGAGCATTAAATTCTCGACCGCCGAGTTTAATGATCTCGTCACCTCCGGCGATTTCATCGAAGACACTCTTCTTGTCGTTGAGGGCATCTCGACTTTGATCCACGTATGAGAGTGATACCGTTTCGCCTACCTTGAATGAACCGCCATCAGCAGTTTCCTGCCCAGTGATGAGTTTGAAGAGCGTGGTTTTTCCAGCACCGTTTGGTCCAATCACCCCTACGATGCCTCCGCGCGGTAGATTGAAGTTTAAGTTTTCAAAGAGCACTCGGTCACTAAATGATTTTGCGACGCCTTCGGCTTGGATTACGACCTCGCCGAGTCGAGGTCCTGGCGGTATGTATATCTCAAGTTCCTCTACCTTGTGGGACTGCTCTTGGTTTAACAACTCCTCATAAGCCTTGATACGAGCTTTTGATTTTGCCTGACGAGCTCGTGGAGACTGTTGAATCCATTCAAGCTCTCGAGCGAGGGTCTTTTGTCTTTTTGACTCTGACTTCTCCTCTAGTTCAAGCCGTGAGCGCTTCTGGTCGAGCCAGCTTGAATAATTACCCTCCCATGGCACTCCGTGCCCCCGGTCAAGCTCGAGGATCCATTTAGCGACGTTGTCGAGGAAGTAACGATCGTGCGTAATACATACGACAGTTCCCGCGTAATCACTTAAGTGTCGTTCGAGCCACGCGACGGATTCCGCATCGAGATGGTTAGTAGGTTCGTCAAGGAGGAGTAGGTCGGGTTTTTCGAGCAGTAGCCGACATAGGGCTACCCGGCGCCGCTCTCCTCCTGAGAGGGTATCGACCGTTGAATCAGCTGGTGGACATCGCAGCGCATCCATTGCGATTTCCAGGGTGCGGTCGAGCTCCCACGCGCCGATGGCGTCTATCTTGTCTTGGAGGGTAGCTTGTTTATCGATGAGCTTCTCCATCTCCTCGGGGGATATATCTTCTCCAAGCTTGGCACTGATCGCCTCGAAATCCGCGAGTAGAGTGGCCGCTTCTTTACAACCCTCCATGACGTTTTCTTTCACAGTTTTTGTCGGATCGAGTCGCGGCTCCTGCTCAAGGTAGCCGATCCGAACATTTGGCCGAAAATGCACATCGCCGTTATACTCTTTGTCCAAGCCCGCGATGATTCGCAGTAGGCTTGATTTACCGGATCCATTCAATCCGACTACGCCTATTTTTGCCCCCTCAAAAAACGATAGGGAGATGTCCTTTAGGACCTGTTTCCCAGGAGGGTGAACACGACTGACTTTGTGCATTGAGAATATAATTGGTGCCATGGGTGCACGATATCCTCTCGTTGGTCAGTGGGGCAAGGGGAGTGGGCAATTAAGAGTCTTATCAAAACGTGGTCATCAGAAAAATTCGCACTGCTTGACCGATACCTTTCGCGAAATAAGCTTATAAGCGCTGACGCCTCATTTTTTAATTGAAATCGCTTCCAGTTCTGACAATATCGTCGCTCTACGACGTCTGAGGCCATCACTAGAGTGAGAAGAGCGATAGATGCGAGCGAGCCGACCGACACTACGGGGAGACAGCACGTTAGCGTTGTCGTCTGTCACGAATGATTCAAAAAAAAAGCCAACCATCACTATGAAAGCTCGTGCTCAGGGCTCGTACTTACTTGAGTTCGCTCTCGTCGTTCTCTCAGTCGCTTTTTTTATTGTCGGAGTGAGCGACCTGGCAAAGATATTCCATGCGCGTAGTGCGGTGCACGCCGGAGTGAGTGAGGGGTTGCGATGTCTCTATCCGAGCGATCCCACCTGTGCGAAGGTGTCGTTGCCAAGCGCTGAGTTATCGGGTAGCCGCTACAACGCCTGGGTGTGGGGGACCGAAGGGACGCTTCTCCCGCAGAGTTCGTTTTTGGTGTCGACATCGCTTTTCAATGAGCCGGTGCGTGCGGCTAAGCGTATGACCGGTACAATGTCGTCGATACGTGTGACACGAGGTAGTTCGGCATTTGATCCTCACGTGGTTCAGTTTCCTATCTCAGCGCACGCTCCATATCTTCTTACGGTAAAAGATTTACCAAAGATCGCAGGAGTTGATCCTCTTCGTCCCATCTTCTTGGATCGGTACACGAATAGGGAAGTCGAGCCTAATCAGGCTTTATCGATACAAGGGATTAGAGGCTCTGGACAGCGCACGGTGCCGAGGGGTGGGCAGGATGAATATCACTCCATCTTTGAGATCGGCGCCCGATCGTTCAATCTTTCAGAGTCGTGGATGAATCATGAGAGCGATGCCGTTACGATGGCTGAGATATTTCGCATATTCGGTCGAGAGGTACCTTGTTACAAGGGGGAGACGTATGCTTCTGGGGGGATGCCCCACATAAAATGGAACATTTCGAGCGAGCCTGAGCGGTGCTCTCATCGTGCACCGCTGGGTGATGGCTCGACAACACAACGGGCTCTTCTTCAAGGAACATCGCTACAGATTCCAATCATGCTTCGTGTCTCTGGTGTGCCGCTAGCGATGTCTCGCAGCGCAGTAGGCAAGGTAGTGGTGCGTTTGGAGTGGAATAATGGCAGGACGTCCGGAAGTCGCGAGTTGGGTGGGCGAGTGTTTACGTCTGGCGGTTCGGGTAATTTGATAGTTCGTGGAGCAGATCGAAGTGATATTCAGAAAAGTGCCTGGGGCTCTTATGAAGAACGATATGCCCGTGAAATAGAGCTTCACGGAACGCTGCCTCTCCTTCCGCTAGACTCGACTGTAACAGTGCGACTGTTTCTATCGAGTGTAAGCGGAGACCCTGTTGGATGGGAGGGGCGGGAAATAGAGGTCTTCCATCCACGGTACCAGCTCGTACATGAGACTTACTCATGTGGATATTCGCCAAATCCGGATGTATGTGCGGCTACTCTCCTGCCCGTGAGGGAACTTTATAGAACTGTCGACACTACACGCGAAGTAGTTTTGAAACAGGAAGGGGTAAGGGAGTGTCGACGAGATCCTCCTTCGCCGCTAGAGCAAAGTTCGGAAAGTGTGCTCCAGAGGATTTCCGATTCGATTCGTCGTGGCGAGAGCCAGCGCGGCCACAGATTTTGGCTGCACGCGAGCGGAAAAGTAGACGTGTGCGAGCCAGAGAGCAGGACCTACGAGTGTAGCGATGAACAGCGGGAGTATCTTAAAGGGTGTAGGCCTGAGCCCTCGAAAGAGTACGCGGTATCGCACTGTAAGGTAGACGACTATCGAGAAGAACTTGATCGGATTGTGGATGTCTCGTTTACCGAGAAGGAGCAGGTGCCCTCAGACAGGCGCGGTCAGTGCTCTGATGAGCCGTTTCCTGAGTGTGCTGCACCTCATGTTACGGATGCTGGGACCCGTTTTCTTGGCGCCGGAGGCAAGAATTGCTCGAGCGCGATTAACGTCAGTCCGGCGCCGGAACGGAGCGGACCCTTCTATGATAACATCTGTGAGTCAGTTCCTGATAAGGTGCGAGAACGATATCGCGCTATTAATAAGGTGCCCTCCGATATTCCGATATCAGTTGTTTCCCTTCCTGAAACGCCTGTGTATTCAGCACTGCCTCCTTCGGATTCATGTATTGTAAGTGAGCCTACGACTGGTGGTGATACGCGCCGAGTGCTTTGTGGACGAAGTGTTTCGAGAAGCGCCGCTCGACGATGTTGCGAGCGGCACGAGGGGCGCTGTTCTCTTGAGGAGTTGCCGCCCTCTCCAGGAAATATAAATACTGGCCTTATTCGTGTTATAGAAGAGGCGGCGGAGACCAGAGTTATCGATACAATACAATCCATCTATCCGCCTGCGCGTGCTCCAATAGGCTGTAACACGGGCAGTGAGAATTGCATCGATGTGGACGCACGAGTAGTCGGAAATGACTCGGTCGCTCGTGTGCACGCGTCTGTACGAGTGCCACTCACGCTTACGTCGTGGTTTCGCAGTAAGGGCATAACGCTTGAGTATCAAGAGGAGCGAATACTCGAACGGGCTTTGATGAACGGGTAAGGCTGGTAGGAATCAGATTGCAGCGGCTCAACCGCGTGTTTGAGCCTGCTTGCCGTGCAGCGAGAAAAACCTCATAGAGTGGGCACGAGCTGAGTGCTATAGTTCGTCGGAAAGGTAGGTGTGTATGAAGCGAATCGGTTTTTTTGCGCTTGTGGTCATGGCAGTGACGATGAGCAAGGCGCTCTGCGATGAACAGCCGCAAGCTGAGCCGACGAAGGAATCGTTACGAGAGGAGGATCGTGTTGGAGCTCGGTCTGATGAATACAGCCGGGTTTTCGACCGGGCTGTCACGTGTCTCCTCCAGAGAGACGCTGGATGCTTTCGAGGGCTTCTCAGTCAATTCACCGTCTCACAAGAGACGCGGGGGCCAGGGGCAGTCGATCTCATCATTCAAGACAGGTACATCCCTTACTTTAGCGATTTTGAGCGTCTCACAGATCGTGTCGCTACGGTTCCGAGTTTCGATGGAGCAGGGAATACGGGCTTTGCGATCTGCCGGAGCTTTATAACATCTGAGAAGAAAGAGAAGTTTTTCGTCCTGTACGTAGTTAAGGAGAGAGAAAACTATCGCGTCGGCAATCTTCTTCTCGATACCAAGATGGAGCAGATCGTTAGCGCAAAAAAGAAGTAGACCAGCGTAGTTTTTAGTTACACCAAGATGTGCTATGTGAGATCTCGCCGGTGAGCGATCGCTCTTGGAGCACTCGGGGCGAGCTCGGCTACTCGGCCATAATCATCGAGACTGCTTCTTCTGCAGTTGAGAAGACTTGCTCTGGTGTATGAGTAAAAACACTTTGCGCAAATTTTTCGGCTTCGAGTCGCTTGCCTCGATTGAGAAGGGCCCGAACTTTCAGAAGCGAAAAGAGATAATTATCGGGAAAGGCATGCGCAAAATCCTCCAACAGTTGGGCGCCAAGTGAGGTGTTGGTGAGTCGATCATGGCGCAGGCAGGCTTTGATTACGTGCTGACTCTCGACGGTGGTGGGCATGATAGGCGATCGCAGAGCCTGTTTTCCAAGATTAAGGGAAACGATCGACAGCTCAGCGCTGAGGGCTGTGCTTACAGTTTCAGAAAGCACGCTCAGCAACGATGCGTTCATCAGAGCCGCGTAGTGTCTTCGGGGGCTAGAGGGGCGTTTTTTGAGTGAAGTGAGAATCGCCTCAAGATCACGAGCGCGGTGGCTCATCGTGTGTTTTGCGAGAATTTCGGCCCGGCCAGCCTCTGCGATTGAACGCATAATGGGTGTATTGCCGAGCATCTGAGTTACTTTATCTGCGGCGTCTTGCGGATCCCTTGGCGTGTAGGTAACGAGGTGTTTTCCATCCTCAAAGATGTCAAAGAGGCCATTGCCAGTCCGCTCTGTGAGAAGAAGAGCTCCACACATCATAGTTTCAAATACTCGAAAATTAAGATCTCCCTTAACCGTTTGGTTCACGATGATCTCAGCGTGAGGGAAGATCGTCGAGTAGGCTCCCTGAGTGACATGGATAGGAATGATCGCACCAAGAGCCTCAAAGAAGTCGACTCGAGCTGGATTCAATCTTCGATTCATGGTTCCTACGAATGTGGCGCCATACCTCTTTTCTGATGATTTCTCGACATACTCAGGAGCCCAGAGCGGCATCCATGACCGTGGGGTTTGGGACTTTTCAAAATGCTCAGAGAAATCCTTCTGGGCGATTAAGACGTGATCGAAACATTCAGAGAGATGAGAGTGGAGATCGTAGTGGTGGTGAGTGTCTACGGAGTAGAAAATGATGGGAATGTCACAGTCCTCAAGTCCCATGATCGTTACGGGCGCGCTGTTATCAAGCCAAACGATTCGGTCAGGCTTGAATCCGCCTGGAAGCGATGCGAGAACTCCGTCGATGTGGTGGAGCGCGCCGTGGAGTCGGTGCTCAAGGTGATGGCTTGTGCCACACGTAATCACAGCGTGGCCCATCGCGCGCAGCTCATCAGCGAACCATGTCTGGTTAAGTATAAGTATGTTCATACCTGATGGTGGTTAAGATGACGCCACAAGGCGGTTAGATCCGTGCCTCCACATGAACTTGACAGTGGGTGTCTTTGCTACCAACTGCACCCCGTATAACGCTGAAAATACACTAGAAAGTGCCTAGGCCCTCCGCCCCATTTCCAGCAATGTGAAATACCGCTTTCAACGACAGTGCGGAGGGTCGGTGCTTAGGCGGCTGCTTTCAGGGATAGCTTTGCCGACTCTGCCTCTTCATATATTCGGGCGGGGGGCTCTCGCAGGTCCCATACGAGGCCGAAAAACGACAATGCCTTTAAGATGTAGTGCGAGATGTCTATCTCCCACCAATAGAAGCCTTGCCGCTCAGATCCAGGATAGCGATGGTGATTGTTGTGCCATCCTTCCCCAAGAGTGATGAGGGCGAGAATAAAGCTATTCTTACTATCGTCGCCGGTCACAAAACGGGGCTTGCCCAGGATGTGTGCGAACGAGTTGATACAAAATGTTCCGTGATAGAGAAGGGTTGTGCTAACGCAGAAGCCCCAGACGAACATTTGGAAGGCGTTGGTGTGTACATTAGGAAAGTAGATCTCACAGAGATATCCAAGTCCAGTCACCGCAATCATCAGTAGGGTTGGTGGGATCAGATGGTACTTATCCAGCAGCACTATCTCTCTTTGCTGCAACCAATCTCGAACTAATTCGTTTTTACTCTCAACAAATTGGGTGCTCAAAACCCATCCGACGTGAGCCCACCATACTCCATATATTCCTGGTGGGTGTATATCCTCTTCGGTGTCAGAGTGCTGGTGGTGGTGGCGGTGGTGCGAAGCCCACCAGATTGGCCCCTTCTGGGCCGCAGTTGCCGCCAAAAATCCCAAAATGAATTGAAACGGACGGCTCGTCTTGTACGAACGGTGCGAAAAGTATCGATGGTATACACCTGTGATCCCAAACATTCGAATAATGTAGAGAACTGCGCAGACGGTGAAAGCCGCCCAACTAAATCCACACCACGGAGTTAGTAAGCATCCTGCATGAATCGCCCAAAAGGCTGATTGCTTGATTACATTCGAAGGGTGAAGTGGATTGCTGGTGGTTGTCATGCCGAACTGCCGATATTGAAACTACTACGGGTACGCACAGCGGAGGGTAACTCGCTGATAGTAGACCAATAGCAAGAGGACGCAAGCCCTGGAGGATGGCTTATTGAATAGCGTGCTCAAAAAATGGCCTCTGAGATCATTAGTACATGGTGTCAATCGTATATGCGAGACACTAACCCTTCGAAGCTACTGGATTAAACGCGCGTCCCCGATAGCTGGTCGATTGTGGAGGGAGGGAGAACGAGAGCACCTGCGTGGTCGTCGGCTTATCGGAGGTGCTAGATGGGTGAGGTGAGAGCAGGGGCTGCTTTAAGCTCCGTTGTGCTTGATCACTTTACGGCTACTTATAGACGTGAGTTGAGCCGGAGGCACTCCGCCGACTTTTCCATTTCGGTGGTGAACTCTTACACCCAGACCAGCAGCTAGGCTGACGGTCGTGACGATGAATATCCAGGTGCCTGTAGCTGGGATGTCCACGAACTCACGAAGTAGGTGATAGACTGAAAGACCGCAAACACCGGTCAGCACTGCCGTCACGAATCCCGGTAATTTGTCGAGAGCTCGGAGAATTGGAAGACGCTCGCGGTCCCCGATCAGAACTATTGTTCCGAGCAGGATGCCGATAAGGATTGAGCTAACGATGATGAGGGCTATCAGTATGGCTGTAGAGATGTCGCCAGTCATCTGCCGTACGATAGCGCCACTTGCAAGCGAGTGAAGCGAGAATGCCGATGCCGTTGATATGATACCACGGGGGCTCATGCCTTGGGGCTCGTGTTGCTCGCAGCTGCAATCACCGCCCGCGTGGTGGTGGAGTCGGTGATGCATAAAGTGACGTAAGAGAACAACGGCGCCGCACAGTACAAATATATCCCCGAGCTGTTCAGAGTAAGCGGCTACCTCGCTGGTAATGAGTATTCCAACTACCCCGTAGAGGGCGTGAAATATTGCAAATGAGGCTCCCCATAGCCGAGGTCTTCCACCTACCGTCGCCGCAAGAGCCACAACTACGAGTATGCAGGCATCCCCTAAGAGGGTCATGGGATAGAGAAACACCACCGATGCGAGCGTTACAAGTGACATGGGGGCAAGTGTATGTATTCCCCGGAGCCTTTGCAAATAAGGCCCCCATGGTGCGGAGATAGAGGGTCGGAGAAAGTCGCCTTCACGTCGATTCAGTTGTTTAGGTGAGCGAAGGTTGGTGGTCGAGATCCCTTCTTACCGAGGACCTCGTCACCGACATTATTTATCCTTCAGCAACAAGCGAGGGCCTGTCTATCTTTGACTGATCGACCGACGAATTGTACTGAGCTGCGAATTCGAGGAGGTCCTCGAGTAGCTCCATCTTGGTGATGATGCGGGGAACTTTGTTCTGTCCACCGAGTTTCCCGCGACTCTTCATCCATGCTGCGAACAAACCAGGCTTTCCGGCTAACATTGTAGGAGCGCGCAGTCCGAATCCGCCTGAGCGATGCGCTTCATAGTCTTCGTTGCGTTGGCATAGTCGTGTGTCGAGAAGTTTGCCGAATAGTTCGAGTTGGTCAGCGCTGGGCACACCGCAGGTGAATTCGACGACATAGATATGACCGCCTAGCTCGCCAGTTTGCTTGGGAAATACCGGACCAACGGTGAAGTCACTTACCTCAAGGCTTGCGCCGCGCGCGGCAGTTGTAACGCCATCCTCTATTTCTTCCGCGATTAAGTGCTCGCCGAACGCGGAAAGGTAGTATGATGTGCGCCCAGTCACGAGCACTCGAGGAGTATCGGTGTCGACAAAACGAACGGTATCACCGATCACGTATGACCATAGGCCCGCGCACGTGGTCATGACGACAGCGTAGTTGGTGTCACGTTCGACGTTGCTGATCCAATGTCGAGTGGGAGAGGGGGTTGCGAGCTCCTCAAGAGGCACGAACTCGAAGAAAATGCCGTGGTCTAGGTTCATTCGAAGACCATCTCCGAAGCTCCTGTCTGCCATTGCGATAAAACCTTCGCTCGCTGGATACACCTCGCGTAGTTCAGCTCGCGAGTCTCCTAAGATTTCTTTGAATCGATCCACATATGGCGCGAAGTTCACACCACCGTGAACTATCATTTCAAGGTTTTGGTAGATTGTAGATATCGAAGCGCCAGCTTGAGGTGAGAGCTCTCGCAACTTGTCGAAAAAGATCATGAGCCAGGCCGGAACACCTGAGATCATGCGAATATCCTCAGCAAGCGAGGCTTTCGCCAAGATGTCGATTTTTTCCTCCCAGTTCTTGATTAAGGTAAGGTCTGCGGGAGGGAAGTATCGAGACTTGAGCCACCAGGGAACCTCTTTGGCGGTTATCCCGCTTAAATCGCCGTAGTAGACACCAGGTGCTGGAGAGGTCAGGTCGGTGCTGCCACCGAGTAAGAATATCTTTCCGCCCAGAATTCTTGATTGCGGTTGATTGTTGAGGTGGTAGACCAGCAGATCGAGCCCAGCCTTTGTGTTTGACTTCAACATCTCACGAGAGCAGGGGATGTATTTGGTAACTCCCGATGATGTTCCCGAGCTGACTGGAAAAAAGGGAATGGTGCCCGGCCACGTAACGTCAGTTAGTGTTGGGAATGCGTCTTTCCAAAATTCTGCCCAGAATTGCTCATAGGTTCGAAGCGGAACACGCCGCTGATATTCCTCTACTGAGTTGATTGAACCGAAATCATACATGGCTCCAAAACGAGTATTTTGGGCCGTGCGTACAAGCTTCAGTAGCTCGGCTTGTTGGCTTTCAGATGGCGATGTGGACTGCAGCTGGTGATTACGCCAACGGGCGTAAAGACGGACGAACGTAGTGGCGTCAAACATAGGGGATTCCGAGGTGCGCGGCGGGTTATACCGCTCGTGTGCTATACGAATCAGAGGAGTGCGCGAGCATCGTTGGAATCGATGGACCAACAAAGAGTACAACAGCACCGTCGACGCGACCAGCAGTCGCTATCATCCTGAGCAGCTCAACTCGACTCGCGCTGTGGTGTCGCACATGACCAGCTGACGGTTGAACGGCGTTCTTGCCCCACGCACAGTCCACCAGCTCGACCCATTCACCATCGAAGGCTTCTCTGATGCGACTCCAGGGGATCTTTGCCATGAGGACCTCTCTTTTGTAAGCAGGGGGATTTTACCGATATTCCAAGCCTTTGGGAAGTTTTATCGAGTATGCCCCCCAAAAGGATGGCAGGCGTGATAGGGCATAGCTGGACATCCGCGGACACGTAAGCGATTCTTGACGAGCTGCCGAGGACTCTTCCAACGCACTCAAACCGCAACTGACCGAAGGGCTGTAGTATGGCGAAAATAAACAAGATATCGGGGTTCCCTGAGTGGCTCCCCCAGCAAAAGATCGCCGAAGACCGAGTCGTGGCTACGATCAAGGCTATTTATGA
>OMII01000108.1 GCA_900299055.1 Pseudomonadota bacterium
ACTTAGGAACGCTCTGGGAGGAGCGCTATGCGATGCCGCTTCCGCTTGGGTGTGTGGTGGCGAATCGCCGAGTGCCAGCTGATAGTCGTCAGCGATTCGCAGATGTCCTTAGAGCCGCAGTTGAATATGCCTACGCGCATCGCCAAGAGACCCTTTCAACAATGCGGAAGTATGCCCAGGAGTTAGACGACAACGCACTGTGGGCGCACGTGGAGCTTTATGTGAATGACTGGAGTGTTGATCTCGGTGATCAAGGGCGCCAAGCATTTAGCTGCCTGGCGGAAGTCTTGCGCTGACATGGTTTTGTCTTGCCTACGAGCCGAAGATCCATCCGAGCAGGTTTGGTCGGTGAGTCTCCGCGACCGTCGGCTTCTCCGAGGTTCCGGCGCACCAGAGGTTTGGGCTATGAGCCCTTGGATCCTCGTCTTGCCGAACAAGGCCTCGTTTGAAATCGTATGTAATTACGACATTGTGGTGGTCGAGACGACGACCGGTCTCTGGGTCAACCGCCTGGGTTCGAAAAGAGTGTTCAGTGAAGTGCTCCATTGTACGAGTTTTTCCACCCTCGAGTGCCTTGATCAATAAACCAGCCAGGACGATAGCAGTGGCTGCTGGAGAAGCAACGTCGAGCCCCTCGGTTGCTAGTGAGCGACGCTGTAGGTTGAGATTTTTGTCCTCTGTTGATCCAACTGATACAGCGGCTTGAAATACCAGATCTGGCCCGCGCTTCCGTTGAAGGTGTTCCGGAGATAGGGGCAAGAGAGAGTTAAGCGTGTCTTCTCCGAGGAGGTCGAAGCTGCAGCTGGTAATAGCGCGCCATCGAGAGTTCAAAGCGTCTACTACCTGGTGGACCGTTGTGCCAGCTGGCGCTATGGCTCGGGTTTCTTTGTCACCGAAATCAATGGACGCCAGAAACTGATTTGCGATCTCGTTTGGGGAGAGGTGTTGTGGCTGCTTGGGTGCAGCTATCTCTTCACCCCTAAAGATGCGCAGGTTGTTGTTGCAAGGCCTACTGCTCATATCGAATCGTGTCCCGTGTTCCCCCTAGACGTGCCATGTGTATGGATGCTCTCACGCGCACCTCTGAGGTGCTGTTAGCGGTATGCGGCCGAAAGGATCTGACGTGACGTAGCTTGATTAGTTTGTTTCTGGCTGCCTCTCTTGTTCTAGTGCTTAAGTAGCTAAAAACACAGGGGAGCGGAGTTTTCGAGGCTTGTAAAGTTAGGTATGTCGGTATCAGGGGGGATCTTAAAATGGGCATTTCGCTCGGGTTGTCCGGGTTCTACGAGGCTTAGTAGCCGGTGAGTCGCGCTAGCCAGCTCCACACTAAGCTCGCGCCCGAAAGCGAAGTGGGGCTACCGGCACACCACACATTTTCACGTCCGTGGCGAAACTGGTCCTCGATGGGGATGATTCCTTTGCCCGGCTGATACGCCAACGTTACTTGGTGATCACGAAGCGGTTTATTGGTCATTGGGTCGACAGCTTGGGTTCGCAAAGCGATCTCTGTGATGTGTTTGACGTAATAGGCTTTGGTGCCCAGCTCTACGGCCCGAACGAGGGCGGCCCCCATCACAATCGCGGTTGAGATCGGATCGGCTACGCCGAGAACTGACTCCCTGCGGAGTGCTCTGCGTTGCTGAGAGAAGGGCTTCTCGGCTGTATGCGGATGGCAGATCGCGGCCTCAAACACCAGGGCGTCTCCGCGACCGGTTTGAAAAGAAACCGGAGAGTTAGTGAGAAGACGTGTGATTGTGTTTTCAGAGAGAAGATCGCCGTAGCCACGAAGTGCGCGCCACCGCTGATTAATCAAAAGAGATACATCTGTGACGCTCGCAAAGGAGGGGGCGGTAAGAGAGATAACAACTCCCGAAAGATCTAACTCTCGTAGGAAAGGTGTCGTGCGAGTCGCTGCGGAAGCGCCCGATACCCTGCGGCCGATAGTTACATCATCGACTGCTGACTCCTGCTCCCGATAAATCTTAAGATTGCCACGTCCTCGTGATGGTTCCATGACGGTCCCTTATCCGAGTCTAAAGGTAATCTGAGCCCCTGGGCGCGGCTTCTTGTATGTGTGCCACGCAGAACCGCCGCGCTGAAAGATCTCCCAGAACTTGCGAGTATGTCCACTGGAGCCTGGCGAAAGGGCGATATCACCCTCTTGAACATTGAAGCTTCCGGCGGCTACCGTCACTGCCATCGCCACTCCATTGATTTCAGCGATTACGCGCTGCCCGGGCTTGAGTGTTGCCAGGATCGGGTCGCCATCACGGATAGTGGTCTTTAAGTTTCCAAAAGAGTCAACGTATCCAACAGCGGTCGTTGGTGGCGCGGGGATTACCTCGCGCGGGTCGAGGCGCTCCTTGAGGAAACACGTTTCACCCCGCGATGCCTGCCCAACAAGCTTTGGAAAATTATCGCGCGATCGGAACTGAGAGCCTCCCGCGTCTACGAGGAGCGTCCACAGCTCTGTGAGCTCTTCTCGGACAAAGGAGAGCGAGTATCCTGAGTTGACCGCCATGACTCGAACGCCGCTAGCTAACTTCCCGTAGAGGAATCCTTCGCCCTCGTTGTTTGTTCGCGCCTCGCGCCGATCTTTGCGAGGCGCGCAGTTGGCGTAGATTAGGGTATCTTGGGGGCGAAGTTGCTCTGACTGGTTGCCGAGCTGTGCCACGACAAAGCCGGTAGCAACGGTATCGAAGCTTTGTACAGAGGTGATATGCCAGTGGTAGTCGCCAGGAATCTGGGCGGCGAGAGCCGACACAACCTCGGCGCACGCTAAGTCACCTGGAGCGTAATCCATAACGAGATGAATGAGTTTTTGCATAGCACACCAATACAGTCGCTTTTTATCCTGAAGGGAGCGGTAGAGCCGATTTTTGCCAAGACCTGGCCGCAACCGAGCTCCCATATGGTAACAAAGCCCGTAGCGCTAGTCGCATGATCGGCCCCGAATTCGACGGGATTCTTTAGGAAAGTGGCATCCTAACTAGCTGAAGACAGGTTAGTCATCGCCTTGGCAGTAGGCAGAGAAAAATGCTATAACCCCGCACAACTTTTCGCACCCGGTCCGGTCTTAGTGCTGCTTAGCTTCCGCGCGTAACGCGGGGTGGAGGTGGTCTATCGGTCGGGGAGGTCAAACTAAGACAAAAAGAGGTACACTATGTCTACTGCTAAAGACGTTTCAGCGTCACCAGCCACTCCAGCGCTTGAGCCTGGAACCCCTGTAACAATTAAAAACCTGATGGATGCCGGAGCTCATTACGGGCATCAAACGCAGCGTTGGAACCCGAAGATGCTTCCGAATATCTACGGCGCTCGCAACGGTGTGCACATCATCAATCTCGATATTACGATGAAGAAGTGGGAGATAGCCCGCAAGTATATCGTTGACCGAGTATCGCTGGGTGGAAACGTACTCTTCGTTGGCACTAAGCAGCAGGCTAAGGATATCGTTCGTGAGGAAGCTACTCGCTGCGGCGCGTTCTTCGTTGCGTCGCGTTGGTTGGGTGGTTGCTTGAGCAACTTCCAAACGATGAAGAATTCAATCGAGCGTATGCGTAAACTTGAGAATCTGCTCAATGAGGCAGCTCAAGAGGGTTCGAAGGTTAAGCTCAACAAGAAAGAGCGTCTTGATATTAGCCGTCAGCTTGAGAAGCTTGAGGCTAACCTTGGCGGTATTCGCAACATGAAGAAGGTTCCGGATGTGATCTTCCTCGTGGATGTGGTTAAGGAGTCTATCGCAATCGCTGAGGCTAACCGGCTTCACATTCCGGTAGTGGCTCTTGTGGACACGAATGCTGACCCAGCTGCGGTTGCGTTCCCGATTCCATCCAATGATGATGCGGCTCGAGCGATCCGCCTCTTCAGCTCAGCGGTGGCAGACGCCATCATCGAGGGACGAGCGATCTACCAAGCGCGTATTCCGCAGACGCCAACGAGCGCTGAGCGCGCGCAAGCGTCAAACGGCGCACACAGCGCTGCTGCTGCTGAGAGCGGCGCAGCTGTAGCGTAACGCACGCGGCGAGCGATGAGCGGGAGCTAGTTGAAGCATCAACACTCCCGCTCATGCACCAATAACAAACACATTCAACGCAAGGAGAAATAACTATGTCACAAGTGACAAGCGAAATGATCAAGAGACTCCGCGAGATGACCGGAGCAGGAATGATGGATTGCAAGACCGCCCTCAATGAGGCGGCGGGTTCGATGGATCAAGCGATTGAGATACTCCGTAAGAAGGGGCTCAAGGATATCGCTAAGCGCGCTGGCAAGACCGCGGCTGAGGGAACTATTGGCGTATACACACACCCAGGCGATCAGGTGGTAGCACTTGTTGAGCTTAACTGCGAGACGGATTTCGTAGCTCGTGGTGAGGAGTTCCGTGCCCTCGCTCGTGACCTTGCGATGCACGTAGCTGCAATGAAGCCGACATACCTTTCAGTTGAGGATGTTCCTGAGCACGTAATCGCGAAGGAGAAGGAGATTCTCTTCGAGCAGCTCAACGACGAGCAGAAGAAGAAGTCCGACAAGATTCTCCCGGGTAAGATCGAGAAGTTCCTAGAGACTCAGGTGCTTCTGCGCCAAATCTTCATCAAGGATGAGACTGAGTCTAAGACCATCAAAGATATGGTCGAGGGTCTCGGAATGAAGTGTGGAGAGAAGGTTTCGATCCGACGCTTTTCTCGCCTTGAGGTTGGAGAAGGTATTGAGAAAGCTCAGGCTAACTTGGCTGACGACGTTGCAGCGATGGTTGGTGACAAGTAACAGTGCCAGCGTTTCCGGGGGGCTGACTAATGCCCCTCGGGACGCGCAAGCCGCGCCTGGTAGTTGTTCCAGTTAGGCGTGTAATTCCGATAGTACAAAGTGGACCACGAGGACGAACAATGAGTGAGGCGGGCAAGCCAGAGATCAGATACAAGCGAATACTGCTCAAGCTGAGCGGGGAGATCCTGGCGGGTGATAAGAGCGGCGGAATCGACGCCGAGATCATTAATGCGCTCGTTCGCCAGATTCGTGAGGTAGCTGACCTGGGTGTTGAGGTCGGAATCGTCATCGGTGGCGGCAATATATTTAGAGGCGTGCAAGCTGGATCCCAAGGGCTCGATAGAGTCACCGGTGACTACATGGGAATGCTTGCCACGGCGATCAACGCGCTCGCGCTCCAGGATAGGCTTGAGGCAGAAGGGGTCTACACCCGAGTCCTCTCAGCTATCGAGATGAAAGAGATATCAGAACCGTACATTAAGCGTCGCGCGACGAGACATCTGGAAAAGGGACGAGTCGTAATCTTCGCCTGCGGTACCGGCAATCCATTCTTCACAACAGATACGGCAGCGAGTCTTCGAGCTATGGAAATTAGCGCCGAGGTTCTGCTCAAGGGCACCAAGGTTGACGCGGTGTATGACAGCGATCCGGTTAAGAACAAGAGCGCCAAGCCTTATACCGAGATATCGTTTATGGACGTATTGCAGAAGGGATTGCGGGTCATGGATACCGCTGCTATCTCTCTGTGCATGGATAACCATCTCCCAATTATCGTTTTTAATGTGGGAGTTGAGGGTAACCTTCGCCGCATTGTGTGTGGCGAGCGAGTGGGGACATTGGTTCAGGGATAGCGGTTCGGTAAGTGACTTCAAGTAATAAGTAAGTCAAACGGGAGCAAACGGTATGAGTGGCAAGTTCGACAATTACAAAGCGCAGTGCGCCAAGACGTTAGATCACTACAAGAAAGAGCTGTCTCGTCTTCGTTCAGGTCGTGCGACCCCAAGTTTGCTCGAGGGATTGAACGTTGAGTACTACGGTTCCCAGGTATCACTACAGCAGTTGGGTATGGTGTCAGCTCCCGAGCCTCGAATGTTGACGATCCAGGTGTACGATGGGGGCGCGGTTGAGGCGATAGAGAAGGCGATTCAGCAGTCAGATCTTGGTTTGAATCCCTCTCGCGACGGTTCTTTAATTCGGGTGATCATTCCAGCGCTCAACGAGGAGCGGCGTAAGGACCTCATCAAGAAGGTCAATAAAATGGCGGAAGAGACTCGAGTGGCTCTTCGCAATCTACGGCGCGATGAGGTCGAAGGTGTTAAGAAGCAGGTAAAGAACAAGGAGATATCTGAGGATGATTCTCGGCGAGCCCAAGAAGAGATTCAGAAGATAGTCGACAAATTCATAGTTGACGTGGACGCGGCTGCGTCTGGCAAGGAAAAGGAGTTGATGGAGGTGTGACCTCCTCTCTGATGTAATCGATGACGACACGTGCGGCGAGTGACACGATTGGTGTAGTGGGAGAGAAGAGGGCGCACGGTCCGATTCCGAAGACTATCCCACGCCACATCGCCATCATCATGGACGGCAACGGCCGTTGGGCTAAAAAACGTTTTATGCCTCGCGTCGAGGGGCATAGAAACGGTGCCAAAACAGTGCGGATGGTCGTAGAGGAATGCAGAAAGCTCGGCGTGAGGCATTTGACTCTGTTTGCCTTCTCAACTGAGAACTGGCGACGTCCCGAGGAAGAGGTTGGTGGTTTAATGCGCCTTTTTGTTCAGCATCTCGAGTCGGAGCTCGAGTTGTTGCTCAAAAATGGAATCCGACTGCGAGCGATGGGAGATCGGTCAAGGTTACCGCTAGCTGTACGAGAGTTGTTAGAGAGAAATGAGGAGCGCACCAAGGACCTGACGGGTATGGACCTCATTTTAGCTGTGTCATACGGCGGACGGGACGAGTTGGTGCAGGCTTTCCGCAAGCTCGGTGCGGCGGTAAAAGCTGGCGAGCTAGACCCGGAGACAGTCTCAGAGGATCTGGTGTCACAATCGCTGTACTTACCCGACGTGCCGGATCCGGATCTACTCATTCGCACGAGTGATGAGACCCGTATTTCAAACTTCTTGCTGTGGCAATTAGCCTACGCTGAGATTGTAGTCTCGCCGGAGTTGTGGCCCGACTTTTCACGTGATGAGTTTTATAGGTGCCTTCATGTCTTTGCAGGACGTAACAGACGGTTCGGACTCACTCAAGAGCAAGCAAGTGCCTCGTAGCCTGATTCCAGCCTTATTTCGTTTTGAGGGAGGTGGTTCGCTGAAGGACCGTCTTCTGACGGCGCTCTACGTTCTGGTTGGCGCTCTCGTGCTCTCGCTGATCGCTATGTATGTGCCATACGGTGGGCTGGTATGCGTGGCGTGGGCTGCCGCGGTGACGGCGATGAGCGTTTTTGAAGTGGTTCGCCTCTTTGCTCGTTCTACCGAGACACTCCATTATCGTCCTGTCGTCGGTGTGGTCATGTTCTCGATACTGATACTTCCCGGTCTCGCGGCGACCTATTCCGCGGTGCGGTGCGTTATGGGAGCGGCTATAGACCTTCGTGTGTTGTATGCGGCGTTACTTGTCTCTGGACAGTGTGTGTTGCTTGGCCAGGTCTTATCAGGCCGCCAAAAATTAGAAGATGCTAGTCATCATGCGCAACGTTGGGCGCCATCGTTTTTACTTCTTGGATTGTGTGCTCCACAGCTTATTGTGATAGCGGGAAGCGCACATGGGGTTAACGTGCTGTGGTGGATAGCCGGGGTCGTCGCGCTCAATGATGCCGCTGCGTATTTTGCTGGACGAGCGTTCGGTAAGCACAAAATGGCTCCTGGCCTCTCACCCAACAAGAGTCTCGAGGGGAGCGTGGCTGGGCTTGTTGCTGGAACTCTTTCGGGGGTTTTTTTGTGGAGTGTCCTTCTCGGTGATTGCGCGTCCGGATACCAGGTGGCGCTTATCGCGATGGCGATGGTAGTTGCGGCGCAAGGTGGTGACCTAACGAAGTCTTATCTGAAGCGTTTGCGAGGAGTAAAAGACACTGGGGCGCTCTTCCCGGGACATGGGGGAGTACTTGATAGATTCGACGCGATGATAGCCGCCGCGCCCGTCGTGGTAGTGGCATTTTCTTTCCTGGGGCTTCTGTAGGTCTCATGAAACGAGTCGCTCTGCTTGGGTCCACGGGATCGATTGGGCTCTCGACACTTGAGGTTGTTCGAAGAAATGCGGATGACTTCTCCATTGACTTGCTGTGTGCCGGATCACAATACGCGTTACTAGCAGAGCAGATCCGCACCTTTCGCCCATCTCTTGCGGGATTCGCCAATCCGGCTGCGTTTGGGTCTCTTTGTAACGAACTTGGTGTTGACCCCGTATCAAGAGTCTTTGAGGGAACGAGGCTTTTGTGTGGAAACGACGAGATCCTCGATGCGATTCGCGAGAGTCGAGCTCAGCTTGTGGTAGCC
>OMII01000109.1 GCA_900299055.1 Pseudomonadota bacterium
GCACTCTCGAACTCGACTTGAAGTTGGAGTCTAATGTACTTTCCACCTGATAAATTTACGAGAAACGTCTCAAAAGGAACTATCGCTCCGAGCGCCTCTTCACCCTCTTCGAGTTCCAGACTGTCTCCATGTCCTTCCAACTTGGAGTGAGCAGCGTCGCCTTCTTCGTGTTTTGTATCGACCTTCACATCCTCTACCTGAGGAGGAGGCTCGGAGGAGCCAAACATGAAGTACCCAATCGGAGCTCCAATACCGACTGCCAGCAAGACTACTCCCGCTATTACGAGCATCTTCTTCCCACTCCGCGAAGCGGGAGGAGCCTGTGTTTCTGTTTGTTCGGTCTCCTTTTCCTCGGCCATGGTCCTCACTACTCGTGAACTAACTTAATACTTCCTAGCAACCCATCAGTTTGAGATGGGCTATTTCCTATACTGCGACACTCAGGCTCAATGTCGACTTCAAGTTCGAACTGGGCTCCGAGAGTTTCCGAGAGGCCCGCGCCCACAATTCGAAGCACTCGTTCCCTATCAGCCCTATCACACACCTCAAGGACCACTCGCGACGACATTGCTTGAAGTTCCCGAGCATCACGCGCTACGAGCACAAGTGTGTCTCGAAGCTTGTTTCTCTGCGTATCGCCTACTACCACTTCTGTTAGTGGGTACTCGCGTTCAACAACAACGCGGCCACGTGACGTAGAGAGTCCTACAGACCGATTAGCAAAAGAGATGCCATTGTCTTGATCTATGGACGGCGCTGCCGTAACTGCCTGTTGCCCCTGGAAAGATCGTCCATGCGTCGATCCCCACGGCGTCAAAACAAGAAAGAAACAGACCAAGAGTGTCAAAAGGTCGCCAAAGCTTATGAGCCACACCAAGCCTGTATTACTGGGGCTCTGCTGATATGATGAAGACCCAACCGAATTACTCACGAGTTCGCTCCTGCCAGTGAATTCGAACCACTCCTCCAACCTGTCGGACTGCTGTACGTCCACGAATCACATAACTCACTGCTCCAGCTGGCGCTCCGTAACCCTTGAGAAATTGATCAAGATGCTCTGTAAGCGCTGCTGCTCGAATAGCACCGTTATTAACTTCATCGAGCGCCATTCGTGGAACAGTTAGCTCGATAGTCGCGTTCACATCATGACTGCGCAGAACCTCTGCAATCGCTCGCAGCGAACGTTCGTCCGTCGAAGCAATACCATCTGTTACAATCCTCTCGGAGAGCACAATATCTCCAAAAAACTCGTGCGGTGCTATTACAAGCGTATCTGATGTTTTTGTAGGAGTCGCACCACTTGCTGCTTGAAACGCGGCTACAAAGAAAACAAGAATAATGAGCAGAACTGCCACATACTGCGTATAGAACGCCTTCAGTACACGTCGATCTGGCCCCTGAGCTCTCATACCCTATTCGCTAAATATGATTGGCTGCTAAACTTGCAAATCCGCGCAGGCGCTGCTCAAGAATCATCGGGTTCTCTCGCTGCGCGATGCTAATGAGTCCCTCGAGCGTAATACTCTTGGTCTGCTCTCGCTCGTGAGCGATTAGTCGTAATTTGCCCGCTACAGGGAAGAACAGTAAATTTGCCGAAATCGAACCATACAAGGTCGCCACCAGCGCCATCGCCATCGCAGGTCCTACGGTGGTTGGATCTTGAAGCGCGCCCAACATCTGAATCAGCCCTATCAAGGTACCGATCAGACCCATCGCCGGAGCGAAATTACCCATGGTTTCCCAGACCTGAACTGCTCTCCACGCTTGGTCTGTAGATGTGCGCATCTCTGTACTCAAGATACGCCGTGCGTCGTCAAGATTATGGCCATCTACTACCAGTGTCAGACCTAATCTCAGAAAATCATCGTGTGCATCAATCGCGTATTCTTCGAGCGTCAAAATACCCTTCTCTTTTACCTGACGTGATAAGGCCATGAGGTACTCGATACGTTCCTGAGGAGTCGATGTGTCCGGAAAGAACGTGGTGCGCAGCGCTGAAAGCGAGAGGCGTAAATCATGCACCGAGAACTGAATAAGGGTGCTTGCTAACGTACCTCCGAGTACGAGCAACAGTCCCTCAAGATTAAGAAAGCCTCCCGGCCTACCACCAGAAAACGCCCCAAAACAAATGAGCGCGGCCCCCACTACTAACCCAGCGACAATAGAGCCGTTAATTGGAGCCCTCTCACGAGAAGCGCTCCGATCAGGCAACATTCGGTAACTCTCAGACTCTCGCTCGACCATCATTCATTTCCTCGTCCAGCGCTGCCCCCTAGGCTACCGTCAGGGTCCTGACACCGAGCGGACAACCCACTCGAAAAGCCAAACCCGACTACGAACCGACCAACCCACAACCTACTGAAAACAGGCAGTTTACCTCATTTTCTGGCCGGCTTTTTGGCACTTTCTTCCGCGCTACTCTGTTGAGATGTCAAATGATCGACAAAGGGATGATAAATTTAGCCCGTCTCCGACGGTCGATGGGTAGATAACAAACAGGTTTTTACCAAGAACACGGAAAGGCTGTGCTGCTGCAGTAAGGTGTGGGCGGCCCTACAGTCAACTTCTTAACTCTAGACCTTTGAGTGATGCCACACGGAGAGGACGAACTCCGACCAACGTTCACCTGCTCATGGAACACGTCGACTGTAGAGAATTTCAAACGAGGTAAACTTTTTACCACTCGGTGCAGTATCTTCCATAAGGAACTGATAAGAATCTTTTGATCTAATTTGCAGTGTCGAGCGAACTGTTTTTTCCCGCCCTAGTAGTGGGTCATAGACCTCGCTCACCATCTCAAAAACATTGCTCTCAGGAATATATCTGCCCGTGGAGACGGAAAGTGCAGTATTCAACGAGTCAACCCAGACCATCTTAAATGCTCGCGCTCCATTATCGTATCCAAGCAACCCCATCCCCCTAAACTTCTCTCCTGCTGCCTCACCCTTAAAATCTTCCTGAAGAAATCGTTTATCGAGAATCCAATGAATAGTCGACCGCCCCGAAGATCGCTGCGCTGACTCACCTGGAGCACTTCGCACAGTTATCGTTGCATCCCAATCTCCCTCAAACATCTCAAGTAATCGATGTGATGCCCCAGGCTGACTCAAGGCTGCCCAAGCCGCCGGCGTTAGTCCCACTGGAGAAACTCCGTCTCCGGAGGAACGAAGTCCACAAGCGCACAGAGGAAAAACAAAAAATACGGTGATAAACGCGTTGATTAGCCTCATTTCAATCTTTTCCCCTAGCAGCACACGCTCGCTGAATATCAACACTTTGCTATAGAATTAGCTGAGTTTTCAATAAGCTTTTTCTCTTACCGAGGCAGTTGCACCTTGCCGATTTCAGGACCGCAACGCACAATAAACGAGTATGCCATTGCACGAGCCTCGCCCAATCCGCAACCCTCGCAAACCACCTCGCCTTGCCGCGGGAGACACCATCGCGGTGGTTGCTCCAAGCAGCCCTGCCCTGACTCTTGAGACATATGAGGCAATATCTCGTACGCTAAGCGCGCTTGGATTTAATGTTGTATTCGGCGCGCATGCTAAAGAGTCCCTTGGATTTCTGGCGGGGCCCGATAAACACCGACTTCAAGATATCAACGAGGCATTTAGGTCTCCGTCGGTGAAAGCTGTCGTATGCATTCGTGGTGGTTACGGAACCGGTAGAATCTTATCTGCAATAGATTTTGCTGCTCTGCAGACTCATCCAAAGATCATCATTGGATGCAGCGATATTACCGCCCTTCTGTGTGGTATTGCTACCGAAGCTGGGCTCGTATGCTTTCACGGACCAACCGCTCAAAGCCTAAGTGATGCAAAGTGTCCGGCGTTTACTGCACAATCGCTCTTGCGGGTAATTACAGATGCCACATCCATCGGAACCTCACTGCTTGTAGGGGCAGGCGATTCAACGAGCTCAATTGATGTTGTGACACCTGGCGACGTAAGCGGTCCGTTAGTAGGAGGCAATCTTGTCACGCTCATCTCATTGATTGGAACCCGCTATATGCCAAGCTTTGATGAATCAATCCTATTCTTGGAGGATGTCGGAGAAACTCCATTCAGAATCGACCGGTATTTGACCCACTTGCTGTCACTCGGACTTCTCGACAAAGTTCGCGGATTCGCTCTTGGCACGTTTGAACGATGCTCATATCGCCCTGAGGAGGCCCATCTCAAGCAGAGTCTGCGTGATGTTGTTATTGATCGTCTTGCTCCCCTGGGAAAACCAATCCTGCTTGGATTGCCATTTGGGCACACACCACTTAACGCGACGCTACCGATCGGAGTTCAAGCAACACTGTCCGGAAGTCGTGGCGATCTCATTATTGAGGAGCCTGCTGTGCTGTAACCCTACGGGTTAAGGCTCTCCTCGATTCGACGACCGTCTTGCGAAAACTTCATAATCTCGCTCGTTTTCGACTCTACATCGACAACTTTGACCTTGAGCGATGGTTTTTCAGCTTCAACAGGTGCTCGTTCATCAAGAACACTAGAAATTGGTCGCGAAGCCTCATTGGGGCGACGGTCATTCTGACCGCGCAAGCCAAGAGATACCTTGCCCTGCGTAGCGGCCAAACTAACGCGTATCGCATCTCGGATTGAAAGAAGTAGTGTTACGGTCACTAAGTTTCCAGGCCCCGCGGCGCTCTGATTGGGAGTATTCTCCGTCGTCTTGTTTGAAGCGAGCACTCGCACAGGCCCTGCAAGCACGCTAATTGATTCCCTGCCGAACGCACTTGTCAACCAAAGCAGATCAACATCCGTTCCGGGCTGGGCCCAGCCGTCTACGTTATCAAGAAGGGGCTTCTCAACCTGCAGAGCTACTGCCCGATACTTCTTTGGGAGCGCCGCCGTCAGAATATGGACTGGCTGACGATTAGTGAGTGACCCCTTCAGCACAGGCTGGTTTTTTACCAGGACGCCTTTTGCATACATACCTTTCAGCTCATCGAAGCTGCGAATAGTGTCTCCGGAAACCTGCTCCTCAGGTCGCTGCTCTTTCTTAAACATATTAGGCTGAAATGACGTGCCTACCTGAAGTGTTTCGATTGGTACGATGATTTCTACGCCTGCCAGAGGAGCAAGCTCAACCTCTTTGGCGACACCAGCATCACTAGGAGAGCGTGATGCGTGCAAAAAAAGCCCTACGACGACCAAGAACGCGACACCGAAAGCCGAAGCGGCGACAAGCGCTTTGGGATCTCGCCCTGAACGACCTCTTCGGCCCCGATTCATTTTGGAGTTTCGCGCCAGCGCCATAAAATCCCTTTAGCGGATTGGAAGAACTTCCTTTCCTTCCTCGCATTGGTGATATCGGCTACACCCAGAAAAAAGTAGAGGGCTATGTGAGACTTTGCTAACTACCTGCTATTATTGGCTAAACTTCCCCCTTCGGGGCCACCACAAACCTCACAGCGAGCAAAGCGCTTGCAATTGCCCAAGTAGCAATCCGAGCGCAACCTCAACTCTCACAACACGAGGCCCCAAGCCGACTTTCATAAATCCGAGACCCTCGAGAGTTGTTAGCTCATCACTACTCCAGCCCGGCTCAGGGCCCACCGCAAGGACTATCTCCGATGAATCAAACACGCGGTCTACAGAGTTCAAGACCAATCCTCCTGGATGAGCAACGAGTTTTAGCGACTTTTCCTCGGCGATGATGGGACGCAA
>OMII01000110.1 GCA_900299055.1 Pseudomonadota bacterium
GCAACAACAGCGAGCCGAGCTTTAATCTCAGCTTCGGATTTAAGTCAGTTCGATGTAGTTCTCCTCGACGAAGCATCCATGTTGCCGCTCCCCATATCTTTCGTCTTAAGTGGACTAGCGAGAGAGAAGGTTGTAATAGCGGGGGATTTTCGTCAGCTCCCAGGGGTTGCGCTTTCGGACTCGCATATGGTTCGACAGTGGTACACAAGGGACATATTTGATTGCGCCGGGGTAGTAGATGCTGTTGATGGTCGAATCTCTCATCCTGCAATTGCGACGTTGACGACGCAGTTCCGCAGTAACGGAACCTTGTGCACCCTCATTAATAAGCGCTTTTACGGTGGAATTCTCACGACAGCCGATGCGGGAACGGAGCATATTGTTTTTCGGGAGCCGCTTACTTATCTGAATAGGTATCCGGTTGTTTTGGTGGATACGTCGCCATTGGGACCTTTGGGACAGTCAGCTCAGAACAGTAAAGCTAATCTGCAACACGCGTTGTTGTGTCGCAAGATTGCTCTATCGTTAAGCTCGGCTGGCCTGTGTGAGACGGCAGACGGCGTCGGAATAATTACTCCTTACAGGCCACAGGTAGCCTTGATTCGTGAACTACTTGACGAATGCGGGCTCTCGCAAATTTCATGTGGCACCGTACATCGATTTCAGGGTAGTGAGCGGCGAGCCATAGTTTTAGATCTAACTGATAGTCCCCCCCACACCCTTGGGACATTTCTGCGACCAACTTCACTGCGTGACACTGGCGCAAGGTTGTTGAACGTAGCTCTTAGTCGGGCACGAGATCACTTGTTTGTGGTTGCAAACGTTGCGCACTTGCGAGCGCAGTTGTCGCCGAGACATATACTTTCTTCCGTCCTAGATGACATGGAGAGTGTAGCATACCGGATGCCAGTCGATGAACTTATCGGCGAGCCCCTCCAGCCTGAGAGAGTTGCCGATTCGAATCACGCACCAGGAATTTTCGCATTTCAAAGTTTCGACGAAATGCTGTTCCTCCCGGCCTTGATTACCGATCTTCTCGAAGCTCACAATGATGTGGTTATGTCGACATTCAGCCTGACACCGCGCGTGGCGCAGGTCTTAACGTCGGTGCTGCAAGAGCGCATTCAGGATGGACTCAGGGTTACTTTAATCGTGGACGGTTCTCGAGCTCTCGATTCCGTGGAGCAGCGCGCGTTAAAGGCAATTCGTGATGCAGGTGTCTTGGTTATTCGCGCGCTTTCGAAGCCAGCACCGTTCGTGGTGGTTGATTCAGAAGTTGTATGGATAGGCTCGATTCATCCCGGCGATTGCCTTAGTGGACAAGAGGGCTTGATGACGAGGTCTGTGAGCCGTAGGGCAGCCTCGCTGCTGCTTGAACAGCAAGGGCGTGAGACTACCGAAGTTGGCGTGTCCGCCCAGCAGCTTGGGTAGGCGAGCCTGTAATACGAGTCTGAATATGCGGGCTCTGAAACACTGCCCCGCTGGAATATCGCCACGTATAATACGCAGTGTAATAGCCAGGTGAGGGCTTGAACGTCACAATTCCCTGGTCAGTAGCGCGACAACGAGTGCGGCCTCGTCGTTTTTTTAGACACACCTCTACAGTGCGATCAGCTCGAGAGGAGTCGCTTGGAATGGGAGCTGCAACCTTGAGATATCGAGGCCGCCGCTTCACAACGCGGGGCTTCGCCGTCGGTCTCGTTAGTTGAGCAACGCTCGTCCCGCAATCAATCTCTCCGTCGCCGTTAGAGTCATTCTCTATCTGGGAGCATCCACAAACACCAGGAGCTTGTTTGAGGGGATCTGTTGGGCAAAGATCAAGACAACTGAGCGTTCCATCACCATCAGGGTCGTCCGTGGCAGTTGAGCAGCCGCAGATGGCGTGAGGCTGTAGACGATCCGTGAGTGGACAGCGGTCCTGGCAGTCATCAATGAGATCGTTGTCGGAGTGACGAGCGCAATCTCCAAAGATCTGGGAACCTGTTGAGCATAGCGGACCCGAGGAGTCGGCGGCCCGACGATCCGGTGCCGATCTCTCGAGCGGCCATGGCTCGCTCACGTTTGCACACCCGCCGGTTCGAAATCCGAGAATCTCCCCGTTAGCAGGATAGCTGATGTCGTTTTCTCCATCTCCGTCAATGTCCCCCACCGCCAATGGGTAGAGGTAGCCTGAGGAGTCTGGGACGAGAAGTGGAAATCCATTCTCAAGGGTCAGCTTGTCATTTACGGCAACGAGGGCTAGTAGGCCGCCGCGCGGATCGGGCTCATTAGTCTGAGACGACAGGGGTAAGGGATAGTACCTTGATACCAGCAGCAGCTCTGCTGCTGGATCGGAGTCCACATTTGCCGCCACTAGGCTACCAAAGCCAGATAATCGGTAATCGTCGGGTCTTCGTACTGTGGCGGCTCCATCCCTGTAAAAGATCACTCGGGTGTCAATATCAGATTGGATTGCAATCTCCGACGACCCGTTCCCATCTACGTCGGCCGCTATAAAACTCGCCGAGAAAGCAACATCACCAAGAATTGCATTCGGTATTGAGGCAGTCCACCCAGGTAATGGAGAAGCGCTACTATCTCGAACGACAACTGACACGTTTCCAGTCACGTTACTTCTATCGTACGTCGCGAACTCACGAACTCCATCGCCATTTACATCGGTAATGACTGGTCCAGTCGGAATGAGAGAGTGCACCTCTTTTGAAGCTATAACAGTTCCTCGGGCGTCCTGAATAAGAATAATACTTCGCTCCTCACCGGTACGTGTCCACCTACTCCAGTCGGTGAGTGTGGATATAATTTCGTTGTCGCCATCATTATCAAGATCGCCGACGGCTAGACCACCGAACATACGGTAAGAATCAGGTATTACCGCTGATGGCGGCATGGACCATTCGGGACACGACGTGCCATTAGCCTTCAGGCACTCAAAGGGGCTTAGCAGGACCTCCGAGGCTCCATCGCCATCAATGTCGGCGAGTGTGATAAAGTCGCCAGCGTAGCGGCGCATCAAACTAGGGTTAAGGTCGAATCGCGTTGGCCAGCCCGCGAGGGGAGTGCCGCTCGCATCGAAAGCATAGATAGCCCCTCGGATACGTGTGTTAGAGAAATAATCGTAGCCCTGTACGACTAGTTCGGGTTTGCCATCTCCATTGAGGTCTCCAACGCTTGGAGGTGTTAGAAGGGAATGATCTGTCGCACGAGGCCACCCCGGAAGAGGTGAGCCGTACTGGTCTACTACATAGAGATGCCGCGAGAGCGAGTAAATAGTCTCAGGATGGCCGTCGGAATTGATGTCAGCCAGCAGCGGTTGCTGTCCGATATCAGTGCACGGAGTGTCGTTGTCGCAACGGAGAGCCGGGTTGTATCCGCGCACCATGAATGGATCGAGGTAGAAGTCTTGGGTGAGGATCTCAGATGGTCGCTGGCTGTAGTTTGCCAGTAAACGCAAGCTGTACAAGCCGCGCCGTTGAACTGGCAGTTTCGTTACATCAAGAGAGGCTAGGGTGCCATGTAGTATCGAAGAAGAGGTGTTCGGAATTGGTGTGAGCGCATCCTGAGAGCAGCCGTTAACATCGCTGAAATCCCAGCAAATGGAGAGAGAGAAGTTTAGCAGCCCACGGCCGTTGACACGGCCTACGATGTTGATGGTATCCGAACTGCCATACACCTGTTGGGTAGGTGCTGTAGTCGACTTTGGGTTAACGGGTGAAGATATTGCCAGGTGACTAACGGTGATGATTGATGATGTCTCGATCCGCTGCTGGTCTGCGTAGACAACCAACGTAATCTCATAATCTCCGCTGGTCAGACCGCCAACATCGAGGCTCGAAAGTTCAGCCTCGGTGACCGCCGACGTCCCCTCGCCGATAAGGTGTTCAAGCCCGCCTGGCACGGGCTGTAAAAACACTTGGTATTTCTCGAAGTCCGATCCGCCAGCGGAGCCGACAACCTGGACAAGGTCTTCGTAGACCGTTCCCGCGGTACTGATACTCGCCACGGGAGGTGTCCGCTCGGAGAGCGCGTACCGTGCGGCTGGCAGGGCTGCCACCACCCCAGCACCCTGCTCAAATGCTGACAGGGGATTTCCTTGCGTGTCGACGAGTGGATTTGCGGTTCCTTTAATGAGGCTCTTGAGGTCACCTGGAGCGATCGAGGGCCTCGCTTGCTTAATTAGGGCGGCAACCCCAGCTACGTGAGGTGCAGCCATCGAAGTACCACTAAGCGCCGTATGTTCTTGATCGGTACACGTTGGGCGGTTCAATCCGGTTAGAAGCCCGGCACAGATAGCCACACCTGGAGCAAGGATGTCTGGCTTTGCAATGAGCAATTCTCCAGAGCGCACAGGGCCGCGAGAGCTAAAATCAGCGACGGTTCCGTCAAGACGACTTGCACCGACCGTAAGGA
>OMII01000111.1 GCA_900299055.1 Pseudomonadota bacterium
CATCAAAGAAGGTGCTGAAGAAGCAAGGCAAGGTGCGGCGCATAAGTGTCGCCCTCAAGAAGAATTCTAAACTGAAGGCTGCGACGAAAGAGCGGCTGAAGAAGGGGGCTCCGACGCCGGCATCGTCGGCGAAAGCTGCAGCTCCAAAAAAAGTTCTTAAAGAGATCAAAGAGATTCGACCAGCCAAGGCAGTTGTTGGAGCTGCGCAGAGTGGCTCCGCTGCCAAGAAGCTTGAGCCACAGGCGGTTAAGGAAGCGGCCAAGAACGTGGTGAAGCCCCTGGTGAAACCCCTCACAAAGGAGCCAAAGAAGAGCGCTGACGGAGGCAAGGAGTCTCTTGGAGTGGAGAGAGATATCCTGGTCGGCGACATGGATGATGGGCTTCAAGAGCTGACCGGTTTTGAGGTCAGCGTAGAGGCTGAGCTCGCAGATATCGATAGCGCGATAGACATCACGGAGCGCGGTGATATCGAAACTCGCATTACGCGTTTGATCGAGATCGGTAAAGAGAAGGGTTACATCACGATGGAGGAGGTCAACGAGGCCCTCGCCGGAGAAGTGATGTCTGAGGAGCAAGTTGATGAGGTCATCGCGCGGTTTGGTGAGCATGACATCGATATTATCGAGCAGCCGGCTGAGCCGCAGGAAGAGGCTGGAGATGGTAGTGTTGGCCTCGACGCTGCCCCAGAGGTTTTAGAGCCCGGCTCTCTCGGGCGTAGCACTGATCCTGTGCGCCAGTATCTTCGGGAGATGGGTAACGTCAGCCTCTTGACTCGTGAGGGAGAGGTAGAGATCGCTAAGCGCATTGAATCGGGCCTTCTTGCCGTTCGTGAACAGCTGCTCAAACAACCGGTGGCACTAGATTATGTCGTTAGCTTATTCGACATGGTCAAAAACGATCAGATTAGGTTGCGAGACCTCTTTGCAGAAGACGACGCTGAGGCGGAGGGTAAAGAGGAGGAGGAAGAAGAGGAAGAGGAGCCAAAATTCGACGAGGATGGCCAAGAGATCCCTCAAAAGCCGACTCAACAGAATCAGGAAGAAGAAGAGCAAAAGAAAAAGTTCATTGCTAAGGCGACTCCGTATCGAAAAGCAGTCAAGGATACGCGCGCGCTCTATGAGCAGCTCATGGAGCTACCGCTCGAGAAGCGCATGGAGTCAGATCGTGTAAAGAAGTTCGATAAGCAGCTTGTCAAAAACGCGGCGAAGATTGAGGAACTAAACCTTAATCAGAAGCAGTTCTTGGCAATGATTCAGCTGGTCAAGGGAGCAGATGACGAGCGCAGAGACTTGTACCGCCAGCTCGATATGGCGGCGCGCAAGTTGGGAACGAATGTAGAGGCCTTAGTTGATTCGATTCCAGACCTGCTATCGACTGATCAGGTAGCGGTAAAGAGAGCAGGGAAGCGACTGAAGCTAAAGAGCACTGAGCTGAAGCATTGGGAGGAGCCGATCCGACGAGTGAATACGTCGATTAAGGGTCTTGAGGATCGAGTTATGATGAGTGCCAATAATTTTGGTGACTCAGTTCGCATCCTCAAAGATGGAGAGGTACGCGCTCGTATAGCCAAGGATCAGCTGATAGAGGCAAACTTGAGACTCGTGGTCTCCATTGCCAAGAAGTACACCAATCGAGGGCTTCAATTTCTCGACCTAATCCAAGAAGGAAACATCGGCCTTATGAAGGCGGTGGATAAGTTTGAGTATCAACGTGGTTACAAGTTCTCGACCTACGCCACATGGTGGATTCGCCAGGCGATAACTCGAGCGATTGCAGATCAGGCGCGTATCATTCGTATCCCTGTTCATATGATCGAGACGATAAACAAGTTGGTGCGCACGTCACGTCAGCTTGTCCAGGAGCTCGGCCGAGAGCCCACTCCTGAGGAGATCGCGGCGAAGATGGAGATACCGATCGATAAGGTTCGCAAGGTCCTCAAGATCGCCAAGGAGCCAATATCGCTTGAGACTCCGATTGGAGAGGAGGAGGATTCGCATCTCGGTGATTTCATCGAGGATAAGCGAGTCGTGTCGCCCGCAAATGCGGTGGTCAACATGAACCTTCAAGAGCAGACCCGTAAGGTACTCGCGACCCTCACGCCGAGAGAGGAGAAAGTACTCCGAATGCGTTTCGGTATCGGTGAGAAGAGCGATCATACTTTGGAAGAGGTAGGTCAGAACTTCGATGTGACGCGAGAGCGTATTCGACAGATTGAGGCCAAGGCGCTTCGCAAGCTTAGACACCCGAGTCGTAGCAAGAGATTGCGCGGCTTCATGGATAAGTAGAGAAAGGTCTTACTCAACGCGTTTTACGCCCGGAGGCACATGAAATTGAGGATTTTAATTGTCGGTCTGGTGTGCTCCGCGGGATGCGGTCGATATATGCCACCGATCGCGCCGGAGTCGTTGGCGCCTAAGGCAGTGCAGGGATTGGTTGTGACCCCTTCGGCTCAAGGCGTCCTGTTCGCTTGGACGGCGGCAGACCAAGATCGACGGGGTAAGGAATTGAAATCAGCAGATGGGTTTGTGGTCGAGCGTAAAGAGATAGCTCGGCGAGGTGATGAGACAGATCCCCAAGTGCAGTTCAAGGAATTGGCGTTTCTCAAAGACACTCACGTCGAGAAGCGAGAGGAGCTGCGGAAGGACGCGCGAGCTCAGGGCAAAATCGGCAGAACTGTGAAGGCGCCGGCGGAGCTTCTATCGTTCTCTTATCTCGATACTACTCCGCGACTGGGCACCACGTACATCTACCAGATCGTTCCGAAAAATCAGGGTGGAGTGGAGGGCCAAGTTGGTGAGGTAGTTCGAGTAGTCTTCCAGGGGCAGCAGAGCGCTGTGTTGGTGCGACCCTCTAAGGAGATTGAGGATCTCGCTACAGCGGCACAGCTAGCCGCTGGCCCACAATAGCTCCGTGCCTCATGCTGACAATCGCGAGATGAGGGCGGTTATCCTTTGATTTTTAACTTGGGCCGTTTTAGCGTCTGAGTATGGCTGTGCTAGGCCTTCGGAGGAATCAGTATGAAATCAAATGATCTCGATCTCAGCGGAGTTTTTACTGCTCTGGTGACTCCATTCTCTAAGGATGGGACGCAGATCGATTTTGAATCATTCGGGTCACTAATCGAGATGCAACTTGCTGCTGGAGTGCAGGGCGTCGTCGTGTGTGGTTCCACTGGAGAGGCAGCTACTCTCACTGACCAAGAGTACGTAGAGACAGTTCGCTTTGCGCGCGATCGCACAAATGACAAAGTGCCGTGTGTCGCTGGAATATCTGTGAGTGCGACTGCGCGCGCAGTTGAGATGGCACGTGTGGTTACGGAGCTTGGATGTGATGGGATTCTGGTAGCCACGCCGCCCTACAACAAGCCATCTCAGCAGGGAATTCAGGCGCATTTCCGTGCCGTCAAAGGTTCTACGCCTCTTCCGCTAATTGGATACAATATACCCGGGCGAAGTGGTGTCGCTATTTCGCCTTCAACACTAGGGAGTCTAAGTCGAGAAGGGATCATCGCTGGAATAAAGGAGTCCTCTGGCTCTATAGACGCTCTCGCCGATACGATGCTTACGGTTAGTCCGTCGTGTCACGTGGTGTCAGGGGATGATTCGCTAACGTTGGCGGTTCTCGCATATGGCGGAGTCGGCGTCATTTCAGCGTCCGCAAACGTGATGCCAGCTGAGTTCGTTTCGTTGTGTGGCGCCTGGGCAAAAAGGGATACTCAGAAAGCGACTACGATCCAACGAGAAATGCTACCCAGGATTCGAGCGCTTTTTGTCGAGTCCAATCCTGTCCCGGCCAAGACGGTGCTTGCGCTACGCGGAGTTATTGCAGAGTCGACCACGAGGTTACCGCTCGTCTCGTTGAGCGCTTCGAGCCTTGACCTTGTGAGGCAGGAGTTCGGTGTATGACGCGTATTGGAATTGTTGGCGCTACGGGGCGCACGGGACGATATGCGCTTGCGGCAGTTCTACGAAGAGGTGACTGCTCACTCGGAGCCGCTATCGTGTCTCCGGGTTCGTCGAAGCTGTCCCACGTGGTAGCGGAGACGGCGCTAACATACTCCAGCCGGTTGGAGGATCTTGCCGAGTGTGACGTTGTGATTGACTTTTCAACACCAGATGTTTCGGGCGCGGTGGTAGAGATGTGCGTAGCCCATCGCATCGCTCTCCTGGTAGCAACAACTGGCCATTCCCCGTCCCAGCTCGACACATTACGAACGCACTCGGCGCGGATTCCGCTCGCGCTGGTGCCAAACACGTCACTGGGGGCGGCCGCGCTCTCTCTCTTAGCGCGCGAAGCCAAGCGAATGTTGGGGACGGATTTTGATATTGAAGTGATGGAGATTCATCATCGTATGAAGCGAGACGCGCCATCGGGCACGGCACTCGCAGTAATCGAACATATCCAGGGAGACTCTCGGGTGGTTTTCGGGAGAGAAGGGCAGCGGCAGGCGGATGAGGTAGGGGTAACTTCGCTTCGAGGTGGTGACGTGGTCGGGGACCACACGGTGTATTTTTTGGGGCAGGGCGAACGCGTGGAGATAACTCATCGCGTCTCGACAAGAGATGTGTTTGGTAGCGGTGCTGTACGGTTAGCGATGAGTCTCGTCGGTAGAGCCCCAGGGCAGTATCGGGTGACGGATCTGTTGTAGAGATCTAAACCTGTAACGCCCTAAAAATAGTCCGTTGCGTTTAGGTATCCCCCCTGTTATAAGCCCAAAATAGAGTTATAGAACAGTATTGTGCGTAGTAATGCCTCTTCTGTTTGTGGGCAACTCGGTAGTAGGTAAGAAGCTCACAAAGCAGTAAGTAAGAGTCGTAACAGGCATTGAGAGCACGATTCGAACCAACTTTTGGTGGGTCGGAGAAGCGGTTTTGTTCCCGACGAAAATGTCAAAGTAAACACGAAGCAAGGGACGTTACGGTATGAAGCGCGAGAAATCCAATTACATGATCCAGTCAGTTTCTCATGCTCTCGATGTAATCGAGGAGCTGTGTAAGGCGAATGGAGAGGTTGGAGTAACAGAGCTATCAAAGCGCCTGAAGCTACATAAGAACAACGTGTTCCGCTTGCTCGCTACTCTTGAGCTTCGTGGGTATGTTGATCAAAACAAAGAGAGCGAGGATTACAGGCTCGGAGTCAAAGCGCTCCAGATGGGGCAGTCCTATCTTTCTCAGAGCACGCTTGTTGGGCGTGGAACGCCGATTATCAAGACCTTGTCAGAGGCGATTGGTGAGACTGTAAGTCTTGTCACCCTTCAGGCTGGTAGCGTTCAGTTCCCTATCAGTATCGAGTCGAAGCGTCCGGTTAAGGTTGCTCCTCGCGTAGCTGTTTCGTTCGCCGCCAAGATGAATGCGGCAGGAAGACTGCTCACTGCTCAGTTGCCAGACGCTACGTTGACTGAGGTGCTAGCTTCGAACACGGTTCAGGACGCAGCTATTAAGACGCAGCTCCAGGAGCTTCGATCCTCCGGTCAGATTATCGACCGTGGTGCAATTGAGGCGGATGTAATCTCAATAGCTCGAATTGTTCGTGGCAATAACAACGAGGTTGTCGGAGCGATTGAGGTTTTAGTTCCTCAGTATCGAGCTAAGATCGACGCCTTATTGCCCAAGATCGAGGAAGCCGCTACGCAGTTGTCGACGGCTCTTGGAGCGTCGAAATTGGGTCTGACGACATCTCTTGAGAAAGAGGTCATCCCAACGCAGCCGACCACGGGACAACTGCCGACTGGACAAACGCCACCGGCCGGGATGGGGACACAGATAGCCACGAGGGCTACTAAGTAGTTCCCGTTGGGGCCCTTCGGGGCCCTTTTTTTTTATAGGGTTGTAAAAGTAGAGGTCAAAATATGATTCCATTGGCAGGTCTTTCCGCGGAGCAAGAATCCCTTCGAGAGATAGCATATCGATTCGCGGCAGATAAAATTCGACCAGTTGCGGCCAAGCTTGAGGAAAAAGGGGAGTTCCCTGCATCGATAATCAAAGAAGGGCACGGCCTCGGACTCATCAATGTTACGTTGCCTGTAGAGTTTGGAGGTTCAGGTCTTTCGATCTTCGACGCGTGTTTGGTGATAGAAGAAATCGCCTGGGGGTGTTCTGGATTCGCCACTTCGATGGTGGCAAACGACTTGGCCCTTACGCCGCTTAGAATCGGTGCCACCGACGAACAAAAGGCTCGCTTCATAGAGCCGATTGCATCGTCTGGTCAGTTGGCATCGTTCTGTCTCACTGAGCCGGGTGCCGGTTCAGATGCTGCGGGATTGCAAACGACCGTGGAGGATGGGGGAGACTGTTGGATTATAAATGGATCAAAGCAATGGATCACCAACGCGGGGCACGCTACGCAGTTTACGGTATTTGCCTCGATAGATAAAACAAAGAAGCACAAGGGTATATGCTGTCTTGTGGTGCCACGATCCACGCCTGGCGTTTCTGTGGGACACCATGAAAACAAAATGGGACAGCGTTGCTCCGACACCTGTCGCGTGACGTTTGATAATGTGAGGGTGCCTAAAGATCATATGATAGGAGCACCAGGTGAGGGATTTAGGATAGCGATGCAGACCCTTGATGCGAGCCGTCCAATGACGGCGGCGATTGCAGTAGGGATTGGCAGAGCGGCGTTTGAGCACGCGCTCGCGTATTCCAAGGAACGCAAGCAATTTGGAGCGTCAATTAGTTCGTTCCAAGGCATTCAATTTATGATCGCTGACATGGCGACCTCGGTAGACTCTTCACGATTACTCACCTGGCGCTCGGCGTGGCTTCTTGATCAAGGGAAACCAGCGTCAGTCGAGTCGAGTATGGCGAAGCGCTTTGCCGCGGATACAGCCATGAGTGTTGCTACTGATGCCGTGCAGATATTTGGTGGCTACGGGTACACCAAAGAGTATCCGGTTGAGAAGTTGATGAGAGACGCGAAGCTCCTTCAGATTTACGAGGGGACGAGTCAGATTCAGCGGGTGGTAATCGCTCGCGAGTTACTAAAGCGCTAGCGCCATAGCGCCCGACGCTCGCCGTTTTCCGAGTTCTTTTTAGTTGCCATCTGTTCTGATATGGCGGTTTTGTTATGTCCGTCATTGCTCGTAGAGAGTGATTGTGGTCCGCTCGCTCGCTGACGATCTAGCACGGCATTTTTCATGGACCGCTCACACGATTCTCCACGCGCAAGCAAGAATGGTTCTTCAAGTGAGGCTGCGGGCAGCGCGCCCCTCGATTGGCGCGGATACGAGTTTTTCTCTGTTGATTCGCCTCAGACGGTACGATTTGAAGACGCGATTCATGTCTCTACACGAAATCAATCGGGTCGTCCTGAGACATGGCACCTCGATTTAAAAGTTGTGCATCCTCTTCCGCTCGATGAAAAGTCGTCGTTGAATCAGGGGGAGCCCACTCTGTGCCTTGGGTTTGAGGAGCAACTAAAGGGGGCCACCAAGATCAGGCCGAGCCTGTCACTTGTTGTGGCGACGAACTCGTGTCGTTTAGTCGATTCTGAGCTTGCCTCGATTCCCTTGACGGATGTCAGTAGTCGAGACGGTGCTCAGCAGCACCACTTCCGCCCGCAAACGTGCCCAGCCGATGTGGTAGAGAAGCTGACTCTCCTGCGAGCCGCAGCTCTTCGAGTCTCGTTCTTTAAGGAGCGAGAGTTGAAGCCAGAGCACGCGGTTAATCTTATTATGAGCTATGCGCAGCAGCGTGCACTTGAGTTTGCGAGGCACCTCCCACAAGCTCCGACCTTAGTAGTTCTTCGCTCAGCTGGTTCTCGAGTTCTCAATCAGCGAGAGGCGCGAGAGCTGGGATTTTCGCTCAAGTTACCGAGAGTGGAGGTCATGGCGGGGGGGCGCGTTCCTACCGTGTTACGGGAGTCTGATCCGGTGGAGGTGCATGACTCTTTGCGGATGAAGCAGAGTAGCCTCTCGGGTCTTATTAACTCTGTGCAGATATCGTGCGCTTTGCTGGGGATCGAGCCCATTCCGGCAGAGCTAATCGACGGGAGTGTCCCACCGACCAGTCAGCAGGATAAGTTAAAGCACATGACCAAGGTGCCGCCTGCTCTGCGTGCGGTTATCGAAGACCGTCAACGCATTATCCGTGAATTATTGAAGAACTCAGCCCCCACTGCAGCGGAGTAGTTTGCGTGGGCCTAGCCTGCAGCAATATCGGAGCACAAATCCCACAAGGCCGTATCTAGGTCAGCACTGGGTATCGTTGAAGTGCCCAGCGGTTGGGGGCTACAAATTACCGGTTTGGCCGGCTTTCCTATATGTGATCCAGCGTAGTAGCCGTTCAAGAAGCGCTTGATAATGGCTAGCTTACGCTTCATTGAGATTCGTACACGCGGCCACGCCACACCCTCGATTAGCTTTACCTGATAGCCCAAATTAGGCACTATAGGCCCTGAGAAGTCAGGATCTTACGGTACATATGACACACGACGCTCGGTTTCGAAAAGTAGAGGCTCGTCCGCATTTTCCCACCCTTGAGAAGGGTGTTGTTGAGCGCTGGAAGCGGGAGAAGACGTTTGAACGTTCTGTTAACAGTAGTAGTCATAAGC
>OMII01000112.1 GCA_900299055.1 Pseudomonadota bacterium
ACGAGAGGTATACACGCGCCCGATGCGCATTGGAGACATTCAGTCGCGAGAAGGCGGCCTGTACGATATTCGGATCTCACGCTTTCGACTCGATAGCTCTTCTACAGCGCTTACACCTCCGGTCTCCGATGAAACTCATCGGGTATCTCTCCAGTTCAATCGATTTTATGGAAAGATAGAAAGACGCTATATCGGACTGCAAGAGAGCATCTAACCGCCGTTGCCAAATGCCGATCAAGAAGTATAAGGTCCGACGTACTATATATGTCTCCACCAACACGCAAAGTGGCACTGATCGGTTTTATGGGCTCAGGAAAGAGTTCCGTTGCCCCACTGCTCGCCGCGACACTGCATTGTCACTACATCGATGTGGACAGAGAAGTCGTATCACGATCGCAACTCGACAGCGTAGCAGAGATCTTTAAGACTCATGGCGAACTTTTTTTTCGAGACCTGGAGGCTGACGTCACTCGATGCTTGGCTCAAGCCAGCAACATCATTATCTCAACTGGAGGCGGGATCATCGGACGCCAGAGCAATATCGAACATTTGAAGCAAAACAGCGGAGTGATTGTTTTTCTTCAGACATCATTTGAGACCGTAACCTCTCGCATCTCAGATTTCTCAACTCGACCATTGTTTCGCGATGAAACACGAGCGCGTGCTCTTTTTATCGAACGGCAGCCCGTCTATAGCGCATACGCAGACCTAGTGGTACGTACTGATCATAAGCAACCTGAGCAGGTACGTGACGATATTATAGCGCGACTTGAGGGTATGATATGAAACTCGCCGGGTCATCTCACTCAGTGTGTCTCATTATCGGCGACCCCGTGGCCCATAGTCTCTCGCCTCGGATGCACAATGCGGGATACCGCGCTTTGGATATCAATTTTTTCATGGGAGCCGCTCGTATTCCGGCAGACGGTCTTTCTGAAGCGATAGCCGGCGTTAAAGCCCTCGGTATCAGGGGATTGGCTTGCACGATGCCGCACAAGGTGGCGATCTGCCCATTACTTGACGATCTCGACCCTGTCGCCGAGACAATTGGCGCTGTTAATACTGTCGTTCAAGAAGACGGCAGATTACGCGGCTTCAACACCGACTGGATCGGCATCCTTCGACCTCTAGAGTCTCTCGTCTCGCTGCGAGGTACAAAAGTCGCGATCCTGGGCGCCGGAGGTGCCGCACTAGCGGCGATATATGCTTGTGTCTCTGCGGGGGCAGTGGTGAGTATCTTTAACCGGACTCTAGCAAAAGCAGCAGGGACAGCGAATCGCTTCGGCACGGAACTCCTTCCTCTTAGCGAGTCAAGTGACCTGTCACCATATCGCGTTATCATTAACACTACATCTGTTGGTATGTCGCCTCAGGAGAACCTCTCACCTCTGACCAAGCAGCAGGTCTGCCCTCACCACATCGTCTTTGAGACGATTTATCACCCTCGTGAAACTAAGCTCTTACAACTCGCATCGTCTTGCGGTGCAACAACATTACGAGGCCTGGATATGTTTATTGAACAAGGTGCGGCTCAATTTGAGCTCCACACTGGCCTTAGAGCTCCTCGCGAAGCGATGCGTAATGAAATATACCCGCCCCTCGTGACCTAGTGCTCGATTTGGCGTATAGTCGCTCAGCACCGATTTTCAGATAGATGTCACATCCCTATGCGGTCTTCACGAATCGACAACAAATATTGCCTTCCGATAATCAAGCGCTCTCGGACCGAGGTAAACGCGACAATCGAGGCTAACATTAACACCTTCCGATATCTTGAGGTTTGGCTCGATTACATCGATGACCTAGACGCGGGATACGCCGCGTCTCTGGTAGGCCTCTACCCGCACCGTCTCATCATGATTTTTCGACGTCAGAACTTAGAGTCGTGCAGGATGTCTACTGAGAGGCGTTTTGAAATCTTAAAAACCCTTTCACGCAAGCAAGTACTCGTCGACCTCGACATATCTACGCAAGCCGAGGATATCACGCGACTGCAGTCAGAGCGTGTGCCGATCAAAAGCATACTCTCCTACCATAATTATTCCTTCACACCATCCGATACTGAGTTGCGCTCTATTACGGATCGCATCGAGGGCTGGGGCGCCTACATCACCAAAATATCTACTTTTTGCCCAATGCAGCGGGACGCCCTAAGACTGTTGTCTCTGCTAATCGATCTGCGCGAATCTGGGCGCAAATGCATCGTGCTCGGCATGGGTAAGCATGGGGTAATTACTCGGGTTTTTGGGCAGATATGGGGCAACGAGATGGGATTCGCCCCACTATCCCTTGATCAAAAATCTGCCCCAGGGCAATTACCGGTCGACAAACTAGACTCGATCTTAGAAGCCCTCGGATGATAGGCTGCCGCGAAAGGAGCAAACACTGTGGCGGGCAACTCATTCGGTCATCTTTTTCGCATTACGACATTTGGTGAGTCACACGGCGGAGCCGTTGGTGTTGTTGTTGATGGATGCCCTCCTGGAATCCCAATCTGCGAATCTGATATCCAGCAAGACCTTGACCGGAGGAAACCCGGGCAAAGTGACATTACCACTCCACGCAAGGAGCAGGATGCGATTGAGATAAAGAGTGGCGTCTTTGATGGGCTGACCACTGGAACTCCTATCGTCATGCTCGCCCATAACAAGGACGCTCAATCCCATGACTACGACCATCTGAAGGATGTATACCGACCATCTCACGCCGATTTTACATACTCGAAAAAATACGGGCTCCGCGATTGGCGCGGCAGTGGCCGAGCCTCGGCGAGAGAGACGCTTGCGCGCGTAGCGGCTGGGGCGATAGCGCGCAAGTTTTTACAAACAAAGCTAGGCATTGAGATCCTTAGCTACGTTGAGCAAGTCGGATCCATACGCGCCACAATCGCTCCAGAAGTGGTGACGGCTGAATCAATCGAAAAAACGATCGTGCGCTGCCCCGAGCCTCACACGGCTCACGCAATGATCGATTTGATTCGACTCGTTCAGGGCGATGGTGACTCGATTGGCGGCATCATCCGAGGAGTTATTCGAAATGTACCGGCTGGCTTGGGTGAACCTGTATTCGACAAGCTGCACGCTGATCTCGGCAAAGCGATGCTAAGCATCAACGCCGTCAAGGGCTTTGACATCGGTCGTGGTTTTGATTGTGTCCACCTCCGTGGAAGTGAGCACAACGATCCATTCAAACCGGGAAGAGACGGAACAACTAAAACCGCGACTAACAACGCGGGAGGCGTTCTTGGCGGCATCTCTACGGGCAGTGACATTCTTTTCAGAGTAGCTTTCAAGCCGGTCGCGACAATCGCCAAAGAGCAGCAAACCGTTAATTCGAGCGGCCAGCCAATTACGTTGTCAGCGTCAGGAAGACATGATCCGTGCGTACTACCGAGAGCGGTTCCTATCGTCGATGCGATGGCGGCACTGGTGATTATGGATCATTACCTGCGCCATAAAGCACAAAACACAAACTTCTAACTGCCGACTCTGACGTTACACTCACACCTGGGCGTCATCTCGCAGTCTGCAATTAGTAGTGCGTCCATCAACCAGGAAGGAGTCGGGCTGTAAGCGGGATTCTGTTATCGACGATCATTCATCTGGACCCACCGTTACCGGTGGGTTCTAGCGACACTACCCGAAGGGCCAGTGCGAGTAACACCGTCTATGTTGCCATAGAGCGCCTTCCTATTCGGTCTTGCTTCAGCTGGGGTTTACCAAGCCACGGAGTCACCTCCGCGCTGGTGAGCTCTTACCTCACCGTTTCACCGTATCCGATTCCGTAAACGGAACAGGTCGTCTTCTTTTCTGTGGCACTTTCCGTCGGTCACCCGACGCCGCTGTTAGCGGCCAACTCACTCTGTGAAGTCCCGACTTTCCTCTCAGATATTCTCCAAGCGAACGTCCGCCCAACTCCTTCCTGCTTGATGGTTCTACTCTGCGGGGAGCTTGAGGATCCGACCGCAGCCCACGCACTTTACCACATCTGCCCGTGCGATCTGAACTACCACCTGGGGGCCTAATTTCATATGACACCCAGCGCAGTTTTCGCGGTTGATAACGTCTACCACGGGGTTTGATGGAAACTTCGCTGCTGCCCTCGAATACAGCGTCAAAACTTGATTATTTCCAACCGACTGCGCCTGTTTTGCCCGCTCCGTCTGAAGCTCCTGAAGTCGTGCCTGCACCCCTTGCGTCGTCTCTGATGCGGTTTTTTCGAAGGCCGAAAGTTCACCCGTAAGACCCTGCAGCGTGCTGTCGAGCTCCTGAATATCTTTCTCTAAGATATCGATTTCTCGTAAAAGTCCCAGTAGTAACTCCTCGCGCTGCCCGACCTGCTTTGAGACATAGTCGATCTCCTTTTCAGCAGCTTGTTGAAGTTTGTAGTTATTAAGCGTTCCCAACGCTCGGCGGCGGTCATTAATCCGGTCACGCTCAAGCTTAATACCCTTCTCCTCCCGCGAGCTCAGAGCCTTCTTTTCCGCGGCGACCTTCACTCGTGCCGAACGCTTTAGCTCAAGCGCGGACATCGCCTGTGTCCGTGTGCCACGCTCATTTTCAATCTGTTTGAGCTGAGCCTGCAGTCCAGCTATCTGAACATCGAGTTTACTAATTTCGATAATGAGGGGGAGGACAGGCGGCGGAGTTTGTGTGGCTGACATGGAAACCTTACGTTATGAAAGTGCTCTAAGTCTGAAGGATGATGCTAGACTGCGCAACGACTCAAGTATACGAAAATTCCCACTATCGGACCGGTTTGGCAAATCCAGGGCGAAACCCGGTTCTGCCCCCTGCGCCCACAAGGGTTGCGTCCGGTGCCGTAGAATTGTATCAATACCGCTCCAGTTCGATAGCCAGTTGCGGAGCACTCGTTAACCGAAAAGGTTGAAAGGTCGTGGGGTTCTGTTACTATTGTCCTGGTTTTCCATATAAGGCCCTGTAGCTCAGTTGGTTAGAGCGGCCGGCTCATAACCGGTAGGTCCCTGGTTCAAGTCCAGGTGGGGCCATTCCTTTCCCAGAAAATTTCAACTTGAACCAGGGAGCAATCCTCCCAAAACGCGAGCTAGCGAGCGTTTTTCACGTGAGCGACGCGTAGGACGCAATCGCGTCCGTAGCTTGGAGCGAACAGCATATGCCTGGTTCAAGTCCAGGTGGGGCGATTTTTATGAGCACCCAACAGGCACAATACCGCTAGCGGAATCCACACGAAGTAGTGCTGCTGATTGTATCCAATACATGACTGGACGATGGCTAGCGCTTCTAACCCCACCACTGCCATTACCCCCCGAAACCGCTCCATTCGTTTCTCTGAGGACCACGCATCCCCAGCGACAACCAATAAACCAAGCAGAAGAATGGACTGATCATATAACCACCCATAGGCACCTGTAAGACTGTCTCTTATACACATCTCCGAGCCCACGAGACGCTACGCTATCTCGTATGCCGTCTTCTGCTTGAA
>OMII01000113.1 GCA_900299055.1 Pseudomonadota bacterium
AGCCTGTAGCCTGCTTTGAAAGCCGCGTGATACGACCGGTGGTGGCCAGATTGCGATGGCTCGGTCGAGGGTGTTGAATATTCCCATGCTTTTCAATCGGTTAATGATGCTGCGCTGGTAGATAGGGTTGCTTGGGTGGCGGCAGGGCGGTACATAACGGACGAGGGCGATGCCGGGGATAGCGTTTGAGAAAAGAGGGGGCCGTTAGTTGTCTTTTACCGCCAATCTGATAGACTTTCTCGGCTTTTAGAACGGCGCTCGCTAGAGTTGGAAAACTCCCTCTCAGACGGCAGGCGCCCTGTGCGGTACAACGTCATTGAGTTTTCGGGGCCCCGTGGCGCTCGATTATGCTACGGGTCTCCGCAAATATAAAAAGCACACGTTACAAACAGATTGTTTATTCGAATTAGATAGGTGTTCCATGGAAGCACGCCGTTACGAGTCGGTAGTTATTTTCAATCCCCGACTGACCGACGCTCAGATCAAGGAAGAGATTAAGAAAGTTGAGACGATCCTCAAGAGCAACAATGCTAACATTACGGGTGTTGATACCTGGGGTAAGAAGGAAGCTGCTTTCTCCTTCGACAAGCAGCGTTTCGGTTACTATGTAGCGTTCAACTACGAGAGCTCGAACCACGAAGCTCCGAATGCTCTGCAGTCAGTGTTGCGCATTACGGATACGGTACAGAAGTTCCAGACCCATCTAATTCGAACAAAGACTCGCAAGTTCAAGGGAAATCCAAAGCGTTTCACGCAGCCTCGTACGGATGCGGATGACTTCGAGTTCGGTGGAGATTACGACTAGGCCCATAACGTGCCGACAGGGCGCGTAGCGGTAGATTCAAGAAAGGAGTTCAGCCATGGAAGTTATTTTGCGTGAAGATTACATTTCGCTCGGGTACATCGGGGACACGGTACGAGTTCGTCGCGGGTTCGCGAGAAACTATCTCATCCCACGGGGCATCGCTGTAGAGGCATCCTCGGCGAACGAGCGTGCTTTGACGCACAAACTCAGCTCGATCATGGCCAAGAGGATCAAGAAGAAGGCTGAGGCTGAGGCTTTCGGTAAAGTGCTTGAGCAGGTAACTGTTGAGTTTACCCTGAAAGTAGGAGCCAAAGGTAAGAGCTTTGGATCTGTTACGACCCGTGATATCGAGACTTCCCTTAAGGCGCTTGGGTATGAGATTGACCGTCGCCAGATTCGTCTCTCCGAGACGATCAAGGGACCAGGAGTATACAAGGTCGAGGTAAAGCTGCACTCAGAGGTATCAGTTGCCGTGCAGGTGAAAGTAATTGCCGTGCAGCCACCGGTTTCAGCCGCTGGCACTCAGGAGAAGGGCAAGAAGAAGTCAAAGTCGAAGAAATCCGAAGAAGGTGAGTCTGCAGAGGGTGAGGAATCCGCCGAAGTCGCTGCTGATACCGAAGAGACTGAAAGCTAGTTTTTTCCGTAAAGCTCTCTGGTACACCGGAATATGGTGAGGAACCAATAGATGGTTTCTGGCTCGGAAGCATTAGAGAATCAAAGTGAAGAAAACCCGGTCGCCGGGACTTCAGAAGATAGCCAAGACCAAAATGTATCGTGCGGCGGAGTAGGCAGGTCTCCATCTCGTTCGTTGCTGGTATTGTCGTTTTTAGCGGCGTTTCTTTTCGCTACCGGTGCGGTAATTGCAGCAGGTCATTTGCTAGTCGGGGCGCCCCGCTCCCTATCTCTTTTTAACGAGTCTCCACAGCCAGCTTCATCGGATTTATTTTCCCAGCCGCTCGTCGTAGCAGCGCCGGGTATCTATCAGCGGGTATCGGCTCGCGATGAACTTAATCCAGTACGTGGATCAGATTTTTTGGTCTTTGTGTGGTTTCGGCTTCGTAAGGTCCCCGTTGCAGGGGAGTCGATGAGTCTACTTGGTAAGTTTGACGCGCATCAGCCACATAAGCCAGGGTATGCGATATCCCTCGAGGGCGCGCCGGATGGTGTTCGGCCACGAGTGTATTGGAATAACGAATCGGGGCAGGGCAGATGGTATGTATTTACCAGCCAGCCTATCAAACGCAAGGAGTGGTACCTTCTGGGAATATCCTATTCTCGTGATACGTTCCTTGGCGCACATTTATTACAAGAGGGAGCTGATTCAACGGCAACACTACTTGGTGGGCATAGACTAGAGCCCCCGTGTACGCCCAGTTCATCCGCCGATATGGTAGTCGGTGCTTATGGCTCTAGTCGATTTCGGGGACAACTAGGACCATTCGGTATATTGAGAGGAGCTTCTTTCGAACACGAGGCACCGGAGTATCTGACAGCCATGCAAAAGAGTCCGAATGAGATCCCGAGTTCGATACCAGCCGAACTTATTCAGCTCTGGACCTCGCCCATGATAGACCGGGGCCCACACCGCGTCGTGGTGCAGACGCTCATGGCCAAGTCGGTGGAGCGACCTCGGGTGGCGAAATCGGCTGCAACAAGCAATGCCCCGAAAAGGAGCCTTTCCAAGCGAGATAAAAAAAGCACTAAACGGAATCCACGTTTGTCCGGCAAGCGGTGAGGAGTATGAGTCAGATAGTTGCCCTGTTGTTAGCCAGCAGCGCTCTGTTGCCCCAACTTCTTACCTGCCCACTCGGACATTTGGGTCTCTACGTGGCTTTTGCGGGGTGTGTAACCATCGCCGTGCTCGTGAAGCGGGGAGCGGATTTTCGACTGCTTGGGTTGTTGTGGGGATTTGCGCTTCCCCTTATCCCGTGGCTTGGGGCCGAAGTAGTAGAGACTCTTAGTTTGCTGGTTTTGTTCGCGCTCGTGCTTTTAGCACCTCAGGTGCGATGGTTTGTGTGGGCGGGCCCGTTTGTGCTCTACGTTGCCGGTGCAGTTTTGTACGAAACCGCCGTCAGCGTGATAGGAGACAACGCTTATTTTAGACAGGTAAGGCTTGATGAAATTAGTCGCGCGCACGATGCAATCCGCGGTTTTTTCTCGGTGCAGGCGCCAAGCTTTTTATATCTCTCTCACACGCTACTTTTTGTGGGGTGTATTGACGCATTCTCGGCGATCCCTTCGTTCAGCGCTGGTTGGAAAAAAGGATTCTTAACTGCTGCAGTCGTGTCGTCGCTCTACGCTATCGCGCAGTGGAGTGGCATATCGCCAGTAACTCTTTCCAATCAGACGGCTTTATGGACATCGATAGGGCGTGTCAGTGGTCTTATGACAGACCCGAATGCGCTCGGTCTTGTGATGACAACCTCGCTCTGGATGTTGCTCTCTTACGGCGAGGGCGTAGCACGAAAACCCCTGAAGACCCTCCTTGTCGCGAGTGCGCTCATGATGGGAGGCGTCGTGTCCGGCTCTCGCACGTTTTGGATAGGGCTAATCGCACTTGCGGCGATGTTCGCGTACATGAAAGCCTCTCGTTTGCTCTGGAGGGTCACGCTAGGAGCAGTAGCTCTAGTAGTTCTCGTGACGGTAATTGATTTGTATACCCCACTCATCACATCGCTTCGAGAGAGCGAAGGCGTGCCACAGGGCATCAAAAGAATTATCTCGTCGATGTCCCTGGCTCGATTTGATGAGACGATAGCCAGTAGAAAGATTTTCTTTGCACTCGCACTGTCAATCATAACGCGAGATCCACTTTTTGGAGTGGGGCCAAATGCGTTCGCTGCCTATGTTCCTCTCGTGGGTGCGGGTATCCCATCTTTACGTGGATGGAGTGATAACTCGAATAACTTTTACCTTGGAATTATCTCTGAGCTGGGTATTTTGGGTCTATGCGCCTTTTGTATCGTAGTCGCTTCTCGGCGGTTTAAGCTTCTAGATGGAGTGCCATTCGGCAGGGGTAGTGTGATAGCCGTTGCGTTGATGCTGATTACAGGACCACATACGGATTTTGTGGAGGTGCTTGTCCCTTTCGCTTTCTTGATTGGCATTGCAACCACTCCCTGGAGAGCTCAGGGCTATGCGGTCGCCTATGTAGGGATGGTTTTCCTGGTATCCGGTGCAGTTGCTGCGAGTCACCATGAGCGAGGTGCATATGGTTGGCACAGGGATGGGAACGTGATTCGTCGATGGTTGTCTCCGGCATCTGCAATTGAAGTAAGCTGCTCTCCGCACGACTCAATGTGGCCTGATAGGCTTGTGGTTAAACCAGCATATGTGCCGACGAGGGAGCCACTGCGTGTTCTGCTCAGATCAAAAGACTATAACAAAGAGATAGTACTCTCCCATCAGCACGAAACGACTCTTTCTCTTCCGTGTGGCAGATATTCTGTTTCTGTATCACCTGCCTGGAGTCCCGCTCGTGCATGGCCTGAGGGCTCTCATGATAGGCGGCTCCTTGGAGTGGAGCAAATAGCGTCACAACCTGCTGACGCAACTTCTCCAAATTTCTGACGAACTAGTGCCAGTATCGCATTGCGCTGAACAACACGATCTAGTGTCGTTTGTTGATCCATACCGGCTGAGATTATGCCGCGGCAGCTCCCTATGGTCTCTCTCTCAAAAATCACACTTCTCTATCTTGGATTGCGCCGGAGTATGCCGGCCATGCTACTGACCGTTGGGATTCTGCTGGGTGAGGTGGTTTCTTGGTATCTCTCGAGTCGGACATTTGGGCTGGCCTTGGTGGTCGCTGGCGGGCTAGTGCTATTTCTGTCACGGCGCCGGTTTGTTGAGGTGGCCGCGGGCGCTCTGGTAGGCATAGTGTTGTCGACTCCGATGCAGTTCCGTGACTCCAAGCTGGTAGGTAGTGAGGATGTGTCATTTCAGGGCGTAGTTCGCGAGACGCCGCGACGTACGATTCCGGGTCAGGTAGTGTTCGAGCTTGATGCAGCACTAGGTCAGGGGCAATCGCTTGTCCGATGTCGGGCAATCGATCTTCCGTGGAGAAACAGTGCTTTGCTAGTTGCCGGAGCGACAGTTGTGGTTCGCGGGGCCCTTAAGCCGACCTTAAAACCGATTAATCCGATCTCTTGGGAGGGTTGGTTATGGCGCCGCGGTGTCGACGCCGAATGTAAGGCACTCTTTATTTCGAAACCAATCGAGTTTCGCTCAGACTGGGTTACGAGCCTTAGAGAGACGCTACGAGAAACCAGTCTCGCGTTGACAGATAATGAGCGAGGCGTCGCGCTGTTGTTATCGATGGCGCTTGGCTATAGAGATGTTCTGAGTCCAACGATAGAGCGAGCGTTTTCGACGCTGGGGCTTACGCACCTCCTCGTGGTTTCCGGGTATCAGGTCAGCATGGTCTTTGGATGTGTTCTGGTTATCGGTATGGTGATAGCACCACGTGGGTCAACGTTCCGCTATTGGCGTGAGGGACTTCGGATGGTAGCCCTTTGTCTGACCCTCGCGTATGTGGTGATGATTGGAGCTGAGATGTCCTCAGTTCGAGCTTTCATTGCGGCCACCTTTATCTGTTCGCAGCAGATCTGCGAGACACGTAGCTCGTTTGCCCAGCGTTGGGCGGTGGCGCTCCTGTTGATGCAGTTGGTGTGGCCATACTGTCTCTTTGATATCGGCGTAGTTTTGACCTTCGCCGCACTCGCGGGCATCGGCACAGGCGCCGCCATAGGAGGAAGGCGAAAAATGGTGACCTGGGTTGCCGTAACGTGCTCAGTGTGGGTCTTTACATCCCTGATTGTCGTTCTATGGAATGGAGCATTTTCATTAGTCAGTGTTCCCATGAATCTTTTTATCGCCGCGCCATGGTCTGCACTTAATTGTACCGCGGGTCTTGCAAGTTTGTTGGCTGCGGCCTTTGGGGTGCCGGGCGCCCCGTATGTGTTGTCACTGATTGCAGGGGTTAATTCGCTTTTGAGCGAAGTGCTGCTGTGGATAGTGGAATTTCCGTTTGCAGGCTGGATCCTGGTAGGAGTGCACCGAATAGTAGTAGCCGCTACGTTGAGCCTCCTCGGAGCTGTACTACTAGGTTGTGCCTATCGCGCGCGGCAGATGAGGGTGTAGCCTATGCTGCGAGCTGATCCATACAGAGTTTTTTCATGTGGTCGAGGTTGTCGATGATACGACCCACGCCGCGCACCACGCAGGTGAGCGGATCTGAATCTCTAACGAACCGAATGCCTGTCTTCTCTGAGAGCTTCTCGGCTAATCCTCGCAGTAGTGCACCGCCACCAGTCAGGTGAACGCCATTGTTTAGGATGTCCTGAGCGACTTCTGGGCTCACGTTCTCTAGTGCGGTATAGATCGCGCCTACTATTGAACAAAGTGGTTCGTGGAACGCTGCGCGAATCGTCTCATTGGTAATCTCTAGAGCGCGTGGCATACCCGAGGTAACGTCTCGCCCATACACAGTCATGGTGAGCATCGGCGCATGGCGAAGTAATGATCCAACGGTCATCTTAGCACGCTCAGCCTCGAAGATACTGATCTCCAAGCCGCACCGTTGACGGATGTATCGCTGGATAGCCTCATCTAGCTCATCACCAGCTATTCGGATCGCGTGCGTGTACATCGTACCACCTAAGCTGACGATTGATATTTCGGTGGTTCCGCCACCGATGTCCACTACCATGCTTCCAATAGGCTGCTCTACTGGTAGACCACTACCGACAGCGGCAGCCATTGATTCCTCAATCAAGAAAACTTGGCGCATTCCAGCAGACAGCGCTGCGTCGAGCACCGCACGTTTTTCTACCTGTGTTATGTCTGATGGAACTCCGATGATCGCCCGCGGGCGCACTAACGACCAGCGCTTTTTCACCGTACCAAGCATATACTTTATCATCTCGCTGGTGACTCTGAAGTCAGCGATCACACCGTCCCTCATAGGGCGAATGCACCTTACGGCACGAGATGTCTTCCCGTACATCTGCTTTGCTTGCGTACCTACGGCGAGAATCTGGTCAGTGTCCGCATCGATTGCAACAACTGAGGGTTCGTTAAGTACGACTCCGATCCCTTTAACGTATACGAGGGTGTTAGCGGTGCCGAGGTCGATCGCAACGTCTGCTGCGATGAGTGACGATAGCTTGCTCCACGTGTTGCGTCGAATTGATGTCGTATTATCCATAGATGTTACGCTCGTGCGCCTCCGACTATACTACTGCTTTTTGCGTTAAGTGGTTTTTGCTGTAGCGTTGCGTCGAGATTGCACTGGCCGTTAGTAGCAATCTTCGCCGCATAGCTATGAATCGTTATGTGAAGGGGTTTCTGCGGAGTGTGCAGATGTTTAGCGAGGGTCTGTAGCTTCTGCTGAAAGAAACCGCTCATCATGTTATCAACGGCTATCACTACGTCGCCGTTAGGAAGCCTTACAAGGGGGAAGTGAGGCGGAAGGGTCTGTTGTGCGAGGCGGAGAAATTGCTCGGAGTGCTGTACCGCCGTCGATAGACCACCCGAGGCCTCTAGCTCCGGAAAAGAATCCAGCCTCAATCGAAGCACCTCAATCGATTGGCTGCCGATGGCATCACCTAACTCGAGAGTTTTTTGCTTAAAGTGGTCCCACGAAGTCTCAAACTGCGAACTTTGCGAGCCGCAAAGAGCCCAGAAGATAAGTCGGTGTGTGTAGTGCGCCAGCTGCTCAAGTAGCTTTACGTGTGGATTGCTGAACGCGTCTGCGCGAAGGCTGTCACACATCAGCACCCCGAAGGCCTGCTGGCCTGCGATCTGGTTGGCTGTCATCGGGATCGGCACCGCCACGAGGCTGCGAATCGGCTGACTGTCAGTGTAAATACCTATAGCACCGCTTCCTACATCAAATGGTGTCAGGTGGATCGGGCGACCTTGGTCAGCCACCCAGCCCAGCAGGCCACTTCCGACCTGAATACGAGCGTCCCTAACCAGTTTTGAGTAGGAGTGAACAGCCGCTAAATCAATCGATCCGCTGCGGGGATCGGGTCCGGGCTCAATTACTTGTTGGAGTGTAATGGCCTCGTCCCGGCCTGGTGCGCCTTTTGGGAGCGTTCGCCCGGCAGTTGCGGCAGGGCTGGCCTGAAATAACTCTGTGGGGAGAAAGATGGCGCTTGAGTGTGACTCCGTAACGGTAGCCGCAAGCTTTGCAAGCTCTCGTAAGTCCTCTCGTATTTGTATCGGTAACGGCATCTCTACACGTTGTTTAACAGCCTGCACTTCAGGGCAGCTAGCCCCTAGAAGTTACCTACGTCCCTGCTGACCGCATTAAACCACTAGCGAAACCTCCGCGATGCGCATATCGGGAGCGTTCTCCCTCGGGGTAGTCCGAGGAGGGGGTTTCGCGGTTGTTAGTTTAAGCTGCCTAAAGTTAGCAGAGGGGGCGAACTTCAGCAACACATACTAAGGGTTTTGGCCAAAAAACTGAACAGTGATGAGGCGCAAAAATCTGACGGAGCGGAAAATAAATCTCAGCTAAGCAGCATTTTTCTTCTTGCCTCACGACCAAGAAAAGGGTGTCTACTACGCCCACGGAGATACGCACTGTCGGAGCATTGGATATACACGAAGGCTCTGCCGAAATTTCGGCTGAGAACTATATGCGGAAGATCGTATCCTGACTTCTGCTATCGATTGGCAGCGGGCTTCAGCGCTCCGCGTCGGTTTCGATCGTCCTCCCGGGGTGCTCGGGTTGGACGTTTGGAGGTGTCTGAACCGGCGGATTGAGGCTCAACTTCGTCGCCACTCTTGGGGGCGTGTTCCCGTACCCCCTCCATCTCAAACTCGTACTCATCGGGTCGCAGGCGTCCGTCAGGCAAAATCAGAATCTGAACCCCATGTTCCGACTCAAGAGAGGCGATATCTGCTCGCTTGTTATTTAACAAGAAGAACGCCGGCATCGACGGTAATCGCGCTTTGACCTTCCCAACATGACCTACCACTACCGCCGCCTGAATCTTACGGAGCGCCTCAAGGGCAACCAGCTCTGGATTCTTTATCTGCCCGTTACCTAAACAGTGGTCGCATTTGATGTGGCTGTGGCTCGTTAGAGAGGATCTCAGGCGCTGCCGTGACATCTCTAGTAGGCCAAATTTTGAGAGACGCCCGAGCTCGATGCGAGCTTTGTCGGAGCTTACCGAGTCCTGGAGCTTCCGCTCCACGGCACTGCGATGCCGCTTGTCGATCATGTCTATAAAGTCGATGACGACGAGTCCGCCTAGATCGCGTAGCCGTAGCTGACGTGCCACCTCTTCAGCAGCCTCGAGATTCGTCTTAAAAGCAGTCTCCTCAATATTGGCGCTATCTGTGGCTTTTCCCGAGTTGACGTCGATTGCCACTAACGCTTCCAGTTGCTCGATAACAATCGCGCCCCCGGAAGGGAGCTTTACTTCCCGCGAGAGTGCATCTTGCACCTGCTGGTCAATTCCATGGTGTGTGAAGATTGGATCCTTGTCCTCGTAGAGCTTGATACGTGACCGATAGCGGGGCATTACCTCGCCCACGAAAGCTTTCACATTATGAAAGGTCTTGGGATCGTCGATCACAATCTCTCGGACGTCGGGTGTGAAGTAGTCTCGGATTACGCGCGTTGTGAGATCGTTGTCTTTGTATAACAGAGCCGGAGCTCTTGCGGTCTGATTAGCGACGAGGATGTTCTCCCAGAGTTTTAACTGAAGAGAGAGATCTCGAGATAGCTCGCTCTGCGATCTGTCGAGGCCGGCAGTTCGGATAATCATTCCGATCCCGGTAGGAACCTCTAGTTCTCGCGACAGTCTGCTCAAACGAACTCTCTGCTCACTGTCATTGATTTTGCGCGAGATGCCGCCGCGGTCACTGCCTGGCATTATTACTAGGTAGCGTCCTGGGAGGGAGATGTATGTGGTGAGGGTGGCGCCCTTCATGTCACGCTCTTCCTTCACGACTTGTACGACGAGCTCCTGGCCCGCCTCAAGAACGTCCTGGATGCGGACTTTGCCATGACGCGACCCGTTGCCACGGAAGCATGACGGGTGGACGTCGTTAATCTGAAGGAATCCGTTGCGGTTAGTTCCGATATCTACGAAGGCGGCTTGCAGACTCGGCTCTATTCGAGAGATCCTGCCGCGGTATATATTACCTTTCGCTTTCTTTCCGACGTTTGACTCGATTTCGAGTTCAGCGAGTGACGAACCCTCGATGATAGCGATGCGGCACTCCTCGGGGTGCACCGCGTTGATCAACATTCTCTGTTCCATGATTGTTCTCCTTGGAGGGAGATGCCTGCAGAGATTGCGCGCGCGACGAGCACGGCCGACGCGATGGTGTTAGACCATCCTCGGCACAAGAGGGTGGGGACCTGAGTCCTTCCCCTGCGTATTGCTCTCGTTCATATGGGTAAATCATTTCACTCACAGGACGCCGCAGACCATCTTTCGGTCTCTATCTCGTTTACCTCGGGCGCGTTGCCCGGATATCGAAGCATCTTCCAAACTAGACTTAAAAATCAGTGGGTTGCCTATGCACCCAAACCTATTGTTCGTACCACAGATTTGCTGCTCGTGGTACTCTTAACTGCAAAACAGCATACATATCTAAGCGGGCTGTCTGGGGTAGATATCGCAGCTAACAGGCTGTAATTAATGCCTTGTTTCCGCATGGCTCACATGAACTACGAATCCAGCACCGAGCAGGATTACGCAGGCACACCCCATCCGCATAGTAGTAGGATGATTGTCTGAGATAATCGGTCTCTGCAAACGCTGTTTAGACTTATCTCCTTGAAAACTCGTGAGAGTGAGCCGATAGGGACTTTGGAGAGGGAAAGTAGGTGGTCGTTCGCCTGCGTCTTGCGTGGCCTTATGAGGCAGCCGGACCGGGTGAACTCACTTCAGCTAGGAGAGAGGAAACCCACACGTGTTTGTCGTCGATATCACATTTGAAGGTGACGCAGGCTCGACTGAGACCGTCTTTGTGCGACGGCCATACGTTACGGTCGGCGCCGATGAGTCGGCTCATGTGGTGGTGTCAGAGATGGCCAGCATCGGGTTTGCTCTTGGAATCACCAGAGAACTAGGAAGGCAGTTTAAGGTCTCGCCTGTATTGGTGCGAGAGGACGCTGCGCCCTTTTTTATCGGAGGCGTCTATCAGGGGAGCGCGCAGATTGATCTGGGCCCGTGCTCTATCGTGATTACATCGCTCGACCTGGATCTGGTCTTGCGAGAAAACGAGGCGGTCGATCGAGCCGGTGTGCGGATTCTCCGCCGCGCCTTCAGTGATAAAGTGCCCGAGTTCCCAGCGGTAATGATCACAAAGCCATCGCGGGCGCTCATTTCATTTTCTCCTGATCAGCCCCTTGTTATCGGTCGCTCACGCATGAGTGGGGTGCGACTTGATCTCGCAACCGTTTCCTTGCAGCACGCCAGAGTTGGTTTTGAGTCTGGGTCATTTTGGGTTGAAGATCTGGGATCGACAAACGGCACCTTTGTGGAGGACAGGCAGGTGTCCAGCCGCATTTCTGTTTCTCCGGGAGTGCCGGTACATATCGGAAAGCACGCAACGGTAGTGGGGGTTGTATCAGCCGAACAGATAGCTCAATTGGATAACCCTCAGATGAACATCGCGGCTTCAAGCGTGGCGGTGGAACCAGATCGGACCTACCCGTGTTTGCTCTCGCTTTCAGAGGCGGCTCGGCCCTCGCGACTCGCACTCAAGAGAGGTCAGCGCGTTCTGATTGGTAGAGACCCATCTTGTGATATGTGGCTTGGAGCTCCCCACGTTTCCCGCAGGCATTGTGAAGTAGAGGTATCAAAAGCAGGGCTCGTCACAGTCACTGACACGAGTACCAACGGGACGTCATTCGATGGCGGGTTCTTGCGCGAAGGCGAGACACATCAAGCCACCGATGAAGCCTTCGTGCTGGATTTTGGAACGGGAATGACTGTCGCCGTATGTTTCTCACAGCAACAAGAAGAGAGCTTCAAATCAGCCGAGGGTGACGCGAACGCTTTTACCGGAGCTTCGCAATACGACTCGGGAGTTAACGGTGGGCTACAAGCGCGATTGCCACGCGAGAGACGAACCACTACGTGGTTTAATGTGCAGGCGGCTGGCATTCAACAAACAGATGAGGGAGTGCGCGGAAATCTCACAGCGATGCTCAGCGGATTAACTCCCACTGGGCGGATCGCCATGGTTCTCACAGGAGTTGGCCTAGTTGGATTGATTGGAGTTCTTGGGAGTATGTTAGTAGCCGGTTTGCGGTGGTAGACCGGTGTGCGAGATTTTTTGATATGAACGTAGGGAGATAAAAGTATGGCAAGCGAGACTAGCGATCTGACGTTTGTAAGGTGTCCCACGTGTCGGAGCCTCGTACCGGCGAGTGCTTCGCGGTGCCGCATTTGTAACGCGACACTGGAAGCCGGTGGTAAGGCTGCAGGAGACGCAAACACCGGCGCGAGTCGGGTGCGACAAAAAACTGTTACGGCTACACCGGACGAGGTCGCGTCAATGATCTCAGCAGGGGGTTCGCAACCCTCGTCGCCTCCTCCACCAACACAGCCAGCCGCGCCGCTGGCACCAAGTGATGATCCTTTTGGTAGTAACGACGACGGCTTCGATCCGCTCGGGGCTTACCTTCAGGATTTAGACTCTGAGCCAACTCAGGCGCCGGCTGCGCCGAAAACGAGCGCCGCTCCACCGGTGTCTGAGGGAGTCGATGATCTGGACGCGCTTGATGATTTCGATCTCGACATATTTGATGAGCCGCCTGCGGAAAAACCGGCAGAGAAGAAGATCAGCGCTCCCGAGCCAAAGGAGCCAGAGA
>OMII01000114.1 GCA_900299055.1 Pseudomonadota bacterium
CGCCATTTCCGATCAACTTACCGATTTTCTGCACTTCCCTTGTCCTTCTTTTCGAAGATTACAACGACCTCATCCGGTCGACTCATTCCCAATTCGCTGCGCGCTGCTTTTTCAACTGTTCGAGGATCACCCTGAAGCCCCTGTACCTCGCGCTTTAAGGCCTGCACTGTATCTGCAAGCTTTTCGTTTGCTCGAAGCTGCTGGTCGAGGCGCCGATTGAGCGATGAGAGCCTAACGAACCCGTCATCGGAAAGAAAGGAAAAAGCGGCCGCCATGACCGCACATCCGATAAGAAACAAAGTGGCTGTTGAACGCATAGCCCAATCGTACACATCCCGCTCTCGGTTCGCCAGCTACATTGTTGGAACTATTGGCAAGTTCGTCGCCCCTCGCCCATTTACTTCACTTCGGTATGGGGGGTAATATCCCCCTGTTTTTAGAGCTACATCATTTGGAGAATAGATAAGATGAAATCGAGCGCTATCGCCTCAGTAACCGCTTACGAGTGTCTTGACTCGCGTGGATTCCCAACGGTTGCCGCAACTGTCACCCTACAAAACGGTGCGCAAGGCAGCGCCATGGTTCCATCGGGCGCGTCAACTGGCGAGTACGAAGCCCTCGAGCTCCGAGACGGCGACAAGGATCGCTACGTAGGAAAGGGCGTCCTGAAGGCCGTTGAGAATATCAAAACCAAGATCGCCCCGGTCGTAGCTGGTCACGATGTGTTGGAGCTAGCGAGCCTCGATCGGAAATTGATAGATCTCGATGGAACCGAAACAAAGAGTCGCTTAGGAGCAAACGCTATCCTGGGAGTCAGCATCGCCGCTGCTCACGCTGGGGCAAATTACCTGGGCATCCCTCTCTTTCGCTACATCGGTGGAGCTAACGCTCGACAACTCCCCGTCCCGCTCGTGAACATTATAAACGGCGGTGCCCACGCGACAAACCTCCTGGACTTCCAGGAGTTCATGATCGTGCCACACGTTTCTGGCACCTTCTTTGAGAACATCCGCTGCGCGGCAGAGGTGTTTCACGCCCTCAAGAAGAACCTAAAGAAGAAAGGGCTTTCCACTGGTATCGGTGATGAGGGAGGGTTCGCGCCTGATTTAGAGGGCCCAACAGCGGCGCTCGAGGCATTGGTCGAATCGATCTCAGATGCAGGCTACCAGCCCGGGTCCGACGTATCGATCGCGCTCGATGTTGCAGCAAGTGAGTTCTTCAACGACGAGAAAGGAAAGTACGTCTTCAAGAAGAGCACACAAGAGGAGTTCTCGTCAGCGGACCTCGTTGACCTCTATGCCGGATGGGCAAGCAAGTATCCTCTCGTGAGCATCGAGGATGGCCTCGATGAGAACGACTGGGACGGATGGCGCTTGATGACTGAAAAGATCGGCGACCGTGTTCAGCTGGTGGGCGATGACCTCTTTGTAACTAACGCTAAGCGTTTAGCGGATGGTATCTCTCAGGGTGCGGGCAACGCGATCCTCATCAAGCTTAATCAGATTGGAACAGTCACCGAGACGCTCGAAGCGATCGACCTCGCGCACAAAAATGGCTACCGCTCAATCATGTCGCACCGTTCTGGCGAGACCGAGGACACCACTATCGCCGACCTTGCCGTTGCGACAGGGTGTGGTCAGATTAAAACCGGATCTGTGTGTCGTAGCGAGCGAACAGCGAAGTACAACCGCCTCCTCTGGATCGAAACGTTCCTGGCTGGCTCGTCGATATGTAACAATCCGTTCGCGTGATAGCCTGGATAGTTAGTCTAGCAGCTGCGGCAACCCTGTTTACAGGATGGTGGTACCCAGGGTCTACCTTGTGCGCCGCCTTGGGATGGAGTTCGCTCCCACTCTTTTATGTGGCGCTCTCCATCCCACGGCGGCGCATTACCAGACTCTTTGTCTCTGGAATAGCGACATACATCGGCGGCTTCTACTGGCTCTTTTCAACAATCAGCGACTTCGGCGGATTCCCAACCCTAGCCGCGTTGGGTATTTTTTCCTTATTCGCGGTGGGAAGCGCCGTTCAGTTTATTGTCTGGGCATTCTGCTGGCAGCACCTTCCTGCGTGGTGCGGGCGCTGGGGGCTGCGTACTAGTCTTTCGTGGTTAGTAGCTCACCACTTTTGGATTAAGATCTTCCCCTGGGACTTCGGGCACACCCAGCTCGGATTCTCGCAGTTCGCTCAACTGGCAGGTGTGACAGGCGTTGCAGGAATCACCTCGCTCATGATGTGGGTCGTGGAGTCTCTGTGTGCGAGACGCACTACGAATAGAGCAGCGCGCGCCCTCAGCGTCGCTAGCCTTGTGTGCGCATTAGGATATGGGATGTGGATTGAAGAGACCCTGTACCACACAGCCCCCTCGCCTTCACGATCACTGCAGACCGTTCTGATTCAAGGCAACGTCTCACTTCAGCGAAAACACGACGTGACGTATTTCACGGTTAATCGCGAACAATACCTCAAGACAAGCCAATTGGTTTCAGCCAAAGACACACTTATCGTCTGGCCGGAATCTACCATCACCGACTTCATTCCCGCCTCGGTGACGAATGCCTATGAGGCGCCCGTTCTTCCGCATCTAGGTGATGGTTCGGCGTTTCTTGTGGGCGGCCTCACCTATCGCTCCAAGAAAGAATATTACAACAGCTCAATTCTCGTTCGACCCGATGGCTCGGTCGCCGAGCCGTACAACAAGATGATCCTGATGCCCTTTGGAGAATACACCCCCTTCGCATCGAGCCTCCCGTGGCTTGCCGAGATTAACGCAACCGCAGGCCAATTCACCCCAGGCAGCGGCCCAGCTGTTCTCTCGTTCTCACTCTCGGACGGGCGACAGGCGCGTGTCGCGCCTCTGATTTGCTATGAGGACATCGTCCCAGAACTCGCGCGCGAGGCGACACGTCGAGGCGCTGAGTTGCTTGTGAATCAAACCAACGACGCCTGGTTCGGAGATACTGTTGCGCCCTACCAACACCACATGATCGCTGCATTCAGAGCGATTGAAAATCGACGCTACCTACTGCGCTCGACAAACACGGGGCTCACCGCTGTCGTCGATCCCCTGGGAAGAACGCTCGCATCCCTGCTCCCGTATACCGAAAGTGTTCTACCGATGGAGGTGGGACTTTTGTCGTATGCGAGCACCTACACGCAACTTCCTATCTCCCTGATGTGGCTTGCCCTCGCTGCAATAACAGCGTTTGTCGTATGCGCTCGTTTAGCACGTTCTAGCTTTCAGCGTCAGAAAACTCTGTAGGTATCCGCGAAAACAGCCGAACCCCAGAATCAGCGGCGAGCGTACGTCGCTGCCCAGTAGCAATGAACCCGGGCAAATAAACTAGGAGAACTCCATGCCAGCTCATTCTTGCGGTGCCCTACTTCGCTCCTTCGGGCTCAGTATCGCGCTGTGCGCCGTTACGGCGTGCGGACATCCACAAGCCGGCCCAGACAAAACGATCGCTGGGGCCATCTTAGGTGCAGGCTGGGGTGCGGGCGCCGGTGCTGTTGTCGGCAACCAGGTTACCGATACACCAGGCAAGGGAGTTGCTGTGGGAGCAGGCCTTGGGGCGGCTTCCGGTATGCTGATGGGAATGGGGTACGATCTCGAAGAGAGCGTGCAACTAGACCAAAATCGACAACTCTCCGCTCTTAAGGTTCAAAGTGCCGCAACTCACATGGAGCTCGCAAAGCTCCAGGCGTCGCTTGATTCCACTGGAAACGTGGATCCAGTGGGCGGAGTCTACACAGCGTACTTCGATGAAGATCAGACAAGCCTTCGACTTGGCGCCATCTCAGCTCTTGAGAAGGTAGCTGAAGCCATCAAGTCCTCGCGCGGCTATGGCTCAGTGTATGTGGCTGGACATACCGACGATACGGGGCGTCCCGATTACAACGACAAGCTTGCTCGTGCTCGTGCTGATGCTGTGGCGGCCTACCTGGCTGGCCGTGGAATCGCACTCGATCAGATAAAGATCGAGAGCTTTTCGGCGAAACGTCCAGTGGCTACAAACAAGACAGCTGCCGGTCGTCAACTTAATCGTCGGACTGAGATCTCGATCATCCGATAGGCTCTCATAGCCCCGTGACGATAGTTGCGTCTTATTTCAAGATCGACCAAGATCAAGCGCAAAGTGGAGGCCCCTTATGAAGCAAGCTTACATCGTTGATGCCGTGCGCACCCCGCGCGCCAGACGCAAAGGAAAGTTCTCAACCGTTCATCCAGTGGACCTCCTCACCTATCCGCTCAATGCGCTCGTGGCTCGATCGAAACTCGCCCCAGAGACGGTCGAGGATGTGCTGGTTGGGTGCGTCACCCAAACCCTCGAACAGGGATGGTGTGTGGGACGCGCCAGTGTTCTTGCCGCTGGATGGCCCTTTACGGTGCCGGCGACCACCATCAATCGCCTCTGCGGCTCGGGACAACAAGCCCTCAATTTTGTCGCAAGTGGTGTGCAAGCAGGTCAGTACAATCTCGCAATTGGCGGCGGCCTTGAGCACATGACTCGCGTTCCGATGTTTAGTGATGGCGGAGGGGAAGAGAGTCCGTTACTGAAAAAGTTTCATCCCGATCTCGTTCAGCAGGGGTTAGCTGCTGAGATACTTGCCGAGCAGTTCCACATCTCTCGCCAAGACGCCGATAGTTTCGCGGTGCGCTCACAGAAACTCGCCAAGCAGGCCATCGACTCGAATCGCTTTGCAAAGAGTGTCATTCCTGTTCCATACAGAGACGAGACCGGATCTGAAAAATCACTCAACGTTGATGACAATCCAAGACCAGAGACGACCGTCGAGGGACTTGCTACCCTGAAGACTGTTTTTAAAGAGAATGGCATCATCACAGCGGGCAATGCGTCCGCCATCGTTGATGGGGCCGCAGCTATTCTCGTTGCAAGTGAGGACGCGCTTACTCGACACTCCTTGACGCCACGCGCACGAGTCGTAGCACACGTCTCAATCGGGTCACCACCCCGCGTGATGCTGACTGGTCCGGTGGAAGCTTCAAAACAGGCACTACAGCGGGCCGGGCTTTCAGTGAAAGACATCGACCTATGGGAGATTAACGAGGCGTTTGCCCCGGTTCCGATTATGACAATGCGTGAACTCAATATCCCCGAAGAGCGGGTCAACGTAAACGGCGGGGGCATCTCGCTGGGACACCCACTCGGGGCGACCGGCGCCGCGCTGATCGGCACAGCCCTAGATGAACTCGAGCGAACCAAGGGGCGATACGCCCTGGTCACGATGTGTATTGGCCTCGGCATGGGCATCGCGACAGTAATCGAGCGAGTATAAAAAGGAGTTAAACTGCCCAGAAAATCTGAGATCTGTCCGATTACTCAGGTGTCAGATCTGCACCGGATGAACGAGGCTTCAATAACTTAAGGCCTCGGGCAGCGGGAAGCAGGCACTGGCGGTGGAGCAAATGGTTTTGCTCAGCACGACGATAGAGTTCTGACTTTACGAAGTGCGGGTACTAAACCATAACTAGTAAGAGTTTTTCGTAGGATAGCCGCTCTCTCATGTTGCGCTCGCTCGAAATACTACTGCTGTACTTTATCGACTGGTTTTACCAGCTACCGGCGGTTGTGGGCCTGCTCACTCTCGGCATGGCCGCGGTAGCGTGCCTCATCGCGCAATTTTTCATTGCTGGCAACACGACACTTGTGCGCAGCTTTGTGCCGGGTGTTTTCGGATTACTCTTCTTCATCGCAGAGATCCTCCACCTCACCGACCAACGGCGAGTGCTTAGCACCG
>OMII01000115.1 GCA_900299055.1 Pseudomonadota bacterium
AGTGTTAGTCGACCGGTGCGCTCCCATGTGAACAACTTGGCCCTCTGGTGCCCCTCCTCCGACAAGCGGGCGGTTGCCCCTTGGTCGGAGAGGATCTGAAGCACCGCATTAGCTCCGGCAATAGGATCGGTTGGGTCGAAGAGAATCCCCGTTGTACCGAGCACCTCCGGACACGCCCCTCGGTTGCTACTCACCACAGGAACGCCTGCCGCCGAGGCTTCTAAGACCGGTAATCCGAAGCCCTCGTAGAGGCTGGGAAATAAGAAAACGGCGCTTTCAGCGTATAGGGCTCGAAGATCATCATCGGGAACAAAACCTAGATCGACTGTATCGGCTGCCATCGCAAAGTCTCGCAGTGCAGTGTTAAGCACCTCCCGCTCACGCTCCGAATGTACCTTCCCGGCCATCACCAACACTGGTGTTACCCGCCCCCTCTCAGCGCACTCAGTAATAACTTCACGTGATATTTCAACGACCATTCGAATGTTCTTTCGCTCGTCATGCCCTCCGACATAGAGCAGAATCGGACGATGTTGTGGTATCCCAAGCCGTTGACGCAATTCTACTCTAGCATCGGCGGCGAGTGTTCGACGAAGCTCGAAGAGATCGAAGAATGACTCCTCAACGCCATTCGGTGTCACTACAATTCGCTCTCTGGGCACACCAAGAAGGCGGTGTACGTCCCGCGCTGTAGTCTCGCTGACGGCTAAGAGCAACGAGGCATTGCGAATTGAGGTGTTCTCAAGCCAACGGGCGAATTCAAATCTCCAATTTGGCCGGTTCGCTCTGTATAGCGGCTCTAAAATCAGAGGAATAAGATCGTGGACCGTTAAGATATAGGGAGTTGGGCACCACGCGGGACCGTCCATATGCGCGGGAAAATGAATGCACCCCGCACCCTTCAACTCGCCAGAACGAAGCTTCAACGGATAGAGCAGCTGTTGCCGAAGTGTCGTTCGAGCAAAGGGCAACAGATCGATACACTTAGTGGCGACTCCGGTACGAATGAGACTTTCGTGGTCAAACCAGCGCATACTGAGCCCAGCTCGCTGGTGACTCCTGAGGTAGTTCGCCACGTGCTGCACGTAGCGTCCGATACCCCGTTGTGCATGGGATTTGAACTGAGGATCGAGAGCGCTGACGTCAAACGCAACAGAACTCATACAGCGCACGCCTCCACTCGCCGTGCTTCGCACCGATCGGGGCTAAGTTCCTTGAGCAAATCTAAGACGCGTGCCGAGAAGCGTTCATACGAAAAAGCGGTTACGCGCCGCGCGCCCTCCGCTACAAGCGGCTCACGAAGCTGTGCATCGTTCGAAACCCTCCATAACAATTCTCCGATCTCTGCGAAGCGTTTCTGTGTCAGCACAATTCCAGCCCCACCCATAGTTGCCGGAACCGCACCCGCTGAGAATGCCACAATCGGGAGCTTAAAATTCATGGCTTCAATCAGTGGCAAACAAAACCCTGCGTGTTCGCTCATGCAGAGGTACACATCCGAGGCCTCGTACATCGCACGAACTTCGTCGTCTGCGAGCCCTCCGACAAACTCGACGCTCTCTCCAATGCCAAGGTATGCGGCAAGCTCGCGCAGCGAAAACGAATATAGCTCTGTATCCGTGTCGATTCCTACGAGTCTCAGCCGAGCCTGTGGGTCGCGATATTTCCGCAAAAAATAGAAACTCTTAATGACATCCTCGAGACACTTGTTCGGGGCGATTCTACCAACGTGCAGAACCTGAGTACCGGGAGTGTTTACCACACACTGATACAGCGCCTCGTTGCGCGGCGCTGTCCAGCGACCGGGATCGACGAGCAAGTCGAGGACTTCTGCCCGATAGCCGAGTGCCTCGATCTCTTTCGCGTTAAACTCTGAATCTGCCCAAATGGCGTCTGAGATTCCGCACAACTCGGGCAGCTCAGCTACTCCGGCATCGATATCAGCGGCTACACGACTGTTAATGGACCTATACCACGCCGAAGGGGTTATATTGTGATAGACAAGCGCTCTTCGACCTCTCGACCAACTCTTGAAAACGGCGTTAAGTGGAGAGCCAAGTGAATAATGCAGTATAATCTCTGCACTATCGCACGATTGAAGTTCCGTAAAGTGCCTGGCACGACCGACCAGCTTTGGATGGCAATGAATTGAAAAGATCTCTGAGGGGATATTTCTGGCGTGAAGCGCGCGCTGCAAGGCCAAGACCTCGGTAGAAATCGCGTCGCCGTAACTTAAGGTGTGCACCAGCTGGTGCACGGGTCGCTGAACATTGCTCATCATAAGGCCTCCGCAAACTGCTCGCGACACCCTTGGTGAACTGCAACGCCTATCGCTAGCGCTGCGCACGAGACGCCGGCGATGTAGAGCAGTTGACCGGTCGAGGGAACGATCCCCTCAAGAAGAATCATCTGATACATCTCTGTTAGAAGCGCGAAGGGATTAAGGTCGAACCAGAATCGAGCCCGCTCAGGAATGTTAGATCGTGGGTACACTACCGGGCAGAGGAAGAATATCAACGTCAAGAAATTACCGAGAAGATGCTGCACGTCACGGTAAAAGACGTTGAGAGCACTAAGTCCCAGAACGCATCCGGCCAAAAAAACCCCGTGTAAAAAAACGAGCAGAGGTAATAACAACCATGTAGCTGTTATTGGGGCTCCGCTGGCAATCATAAACACGCATAGGACCGGAAGCGCCAAGACGAAATGCACCATGGAGGCGCAAACAGTAACAAACGGAAGCACATGAGCGGGAAACATCGACTTAGTGATAAGGTGGCCGCTACTGACCAGTGAAGACGTGCCCTCCGTGAGCGCGCTGGTTGTCCATATCCAGGGCAGCAGTCCGGCGAAGACCATCAAGTGATAGTGCGGCCCACCGCTGACACGCATATAGTGACTAAACACCAGGGTGTAGACACCCATCAGGCACAGCGGGTTTAAGAAAGACCACAAAAAACCGAAAAAGGATCCCCGATATCGGGTCGCTATATGGCGCCTAATCAGAGCCGCCACCAGAGCCCTAGATCTCCACAACTCTTCAAGCATTACCCGCATACGCACTCCTTGTCGTTGTGAGACCAGGTGCGCTCAGGGGATATGACGCCCACTACTTTATTTTCCGACCGGATAGAAAATTGTATAGCCCCCTGCTGGTAGTCGAAAGGGTATCCATCTTGACGATGGGCCGCGACATCGATGCTGTAGGAGCCGTCAAGGAGTCCCATCCGACGAAGGTCGCAGCGGATAACCCCCTCTGTTCCTAGCGTCCCAAGCACCACCCGGTCGATTGAAGTGTTAGTGCCAAACACCTGAAGCCCGTCGGCTCGCTTAACTCCGATACCAAACACAACATCAGATTGCGGGGCATTAAACCGGTACGAGATCTCAACTGCGACCTGGTCGTCCGGATGAAAAACTCGTCGTTCAAGGCTCGAACTATTTATCACCTTAACAGCTACGATCTCCACCTCGCGACTACCCCAACGGGCTGGCTCGAGCGTCTTGGCGATCTCCTCTTCAGTGTTTGCTCGTTGCGCCTCCGCCTCGAGAATCTGCCGCTCTTCGCCTTTCTCTATGAAGTGTCGATATGCATCGATTACTCTGCGCGGATTTCCGCGGTCCTTCACCTCGCCTTGATGCAACCAAATAGCCTCGTCGCACCAGCGCTCCACGGAGTCCAGGTCGTGAGTTACCAGAATGAGTGTTTTCCCCCGTCGGCGCAGCTCCCCGATCTTATCTTTGCACTTTGCAACAAACCCCGCGTCGCCGACGGCAAGCACTTCGTCTACAAGTAAAATGTCCGGATCTGTATGCACAGCTACGCTAAACCCGAGGCGCATGAACATACCCGCTGAGTATGTTCTTACCGGATCGTCGATTACATCTTCAAGCTCGGCGAATGCGACGATTTCATCGAAACGCTCAAGTATCTCCTGTCGAGATAGTCCATGCATCACTCCCGCCAGCATCAAGTTTTCCCGTCCCGTAAAGTCCGGATGGAATCCTGCGCCGAGTTCGATGAGAGCCGCAACTCTTCCAGAGACCGAGACTGTCCCGCTGGTAGGCTTGTAGATACCGGTAACAAGCTTCAGAAAAGTTGATTTGCCCGACCCGTTACGACCGATGAGCCCAATTGAGCTTCCCCGTGGTATCCGCATGGTTAGGTCGTTGATAGCGACAGTCGTCGCCGCTTCTTGTTCAGATCGCCTGCGGGCTCCCTTAAGGAATCCCAACAGAGAGCTCTTGAACGTGGTATAGCTCCCTTTACTGCGCGTGCTTCGCTTAAAGCTCTTCGAGAGCGCTACAATGTCCACTACATAGTCAACGCTCGAAGTATCAGCCACTCGAGCAGCACTGCCACTCATGACTTACGTATCTCGCTTTATGATGTAAACACCTGGAAGGTTCCGCCAGCGCTCGGCGTCGTCCATCCCATAACCGACAAACCACTCTGGCCCCTCGTACTGGAAGCCGGTCCAACAAGGCACGAACGTGGGACGATCGAGAAGGCGCCGTAGGAGCACTACGGTTCTCACCTCGCGAGCTCCCCTTGCCAGCAGCGCCTTCTCGAGCTCCTCCAGCGTCCTCCCTGAATCGCAGACGTCGTCTACTACAAGTACAACCCTGCCTTTGACTGCGAGCTTCTCGGCGTAGATCTGGACTTCATTCCGCTGCTGACCATTAATCTCAGACTCGTAAGCCTCAGTTCGAACCGGCGCTATTTCGACTGACGCGTTGATCGCGCGAACTAGGTCCGCAAAAAAGAAGATTCCTCCACGCAGGACAGGAATTGCCAAAACGTCGGTGTGAGAGTCCCTCCAAACACCGTGACACCACCCCCCAATCTCCTCGCCTAAGGTCTTCACCCGGTTGGCGATCTCTTTTTCAGAAAATTTCAGCGAAAAGTGAGCTGGAATCTGTCGCACAGACCCTATATCTTTCGAATATGACACGAGACTCGTACCTCTAAGGGGAAACGTATGGCTGAACGGCACTATACTGGGTTTTTCACAAAACAGGCAATCGCAACAGTAGTTTGCAGCACGCTTTTCGCGATCGCTGTAAGTGGCTGCAAGGATTCCCAGAAAAGCAACACCTCCCCATCCCCATCCGGGGTGCCAGCGCAGGCTAGTCCGGCGCCGTTCTCACTCGACTCTATCCTTACGGGGCTCGAAGGGGCCGGGAGCGATGTTCAAGACGCGGTTCGTCCACACGCTGATGCCGTTCAGGCAAAAACGCGGGAGGAGGTCGATAAACTCTTTCAGTGGGAGTACAAGGTGATGGAGGTGCCATTTCCTGGCGCTACTAGCGCTCTGCAAGAGCAGCTAGCGCGCCTCGGCGAGGAGAATTGGGAGGTAATTGATATGACCACCGTCGGCTCGGTAACTAGGATCACGTCGAAGCGTAGACCGCGAAGTGCGTTAGGATATCTAAAATATATTCCAGGATTTTAATTAGCAGTGAGAGCGATCCTCAAGGCAGTCCCCTCACTACTACTTCTCACCCTCGTGTCGCTCGCTGCCTGTTCGGGTAGAACGCCGGTGACTCCGGGCGAGATCCCGCGCGCAACTGAGCTGAGCCAAGAGGACGAACAGTACGGCCACGCCGTGTTGTCTGAGGTTACAAAGGAGTATCCCATCTCGCATAACCGCGAGGCGGTGTTGCGGGTGCGCGGGATTGCCGACAGACTCACACGCTCCGCGGGTGCACAGAGCACTCCGTGGCATATCTATGTACTGGAGGGCGACTCGGTAGTGAATGCAGCAGCTACGAGAGGTAACCACCTTTTTGTGTGGACAGGTATGTTGCGAACGGCCCAGACCGATGGCGAGCTAGCGACGGTAATTGCGCACGAGCTTGGTCACGTTTTGGCGCGACATACAAAGCCCACCCCCGGCGAAGAGGCCGCTCGGGTAATGGCCGATACTAGCGGCTCAATAGCTGGCCAGATCGTGCGGACGCAGCCGGGCTACGCCTCTCTTGCCCAACTTGCAGCCGTGCTCGTTTCGGAGGGAATTAAGGCGATCGCCGTCAATCCGAACTCTCAGCGGCTCGAGCATGAAGCAGACCATATCGGATTTTTTATGATGGCCGATGCTGGATACGACCCGCGCGAGGCTCTGCGCTTCTGGTCGAAGATGGCCCAAGCCGAGAGTGGAGGGGCTTCAGGGCTCCAATTCCTCTCAAGTCATCCCGCCACAGACGATCGCCTGGCCGAGCTAGAGCTCCTCTTACCCGAGGCGCAGGCGCGCTTTAATGGAATTCGCCCCGCACCACACGCGCTCTCACCCGATTCTGTGGACGACTCATTCGCGATTCAGTAAGGCCGGGGTTTTAGGCTACTCCCAGTGCATCGCGGCCGCGCTCCTCCTCGTTTTCTGTACAATCTATGGGTCACGCGATAGACTTTCCTCCGGACGAAACGAGATTGGTTATGTTTGATTTTTTACACGACAGACTTGAGGGCGCATTTAAGAAAATCAGAGGCCGAGCTCGCCTTACACCGGCTGATGTCGAAGCAACCCTGAAGGAAGTTCGCACTGCTCTCCTTGAGGGAGATGTGAATTTCAAGGTCGCAAAGGAGCTCTGCGCACGCGTCTCGGAAAAGGCCATCGGCGAGGATGTGCTAAAGAGCCTGACTCCCGATCAGCAAATCATCAAATTGGTTCATGACGAGCTTACTTCAGTCATGGGAGGAGAAGCTGCCGAGCTACAGCTTCGAGCCTCGCCGCCTATTGTCATCCTGCTCGTCGGCTTGCAGGGGTCCGGTAAAACCACAACCGCCTCAAAACTAGCTAGACTGCTCCGTGATACCTACAAGCGAACCCCCCTACTCGTCCCAGCTGATGTGTATCGACCAGCCGCGATTGACCAACTCAAGACTCTCGCGAGAAATCTCGACATAGCAGTCTTTGATTCCCAGCCGACCGATAAGGCCCTCGACATCGCAATTCGTGCCCAGGACTATGCACGCAGACAGCTCTGCGATGTGATGATAGTCGATACCGCGGGGCGCCTTCAGATCGATGCACCTTTAATGGAGGAGCTTCGTCAAATCGAGGCAGCGCTGTCGCCGGCTGAAATTTTACTGGTGGCTGACGCCATGACTGGCCAAGAAGCCGTGAATGTAGCCCAAGGCTTTAGCGAGGCTCTCTCTCTTACCGGCCTGGTCCTCACCAAAATGGATGGTGATGCCCGTGGAGGAGCAGCTCTTTCGATGCGCGCAGTCACTGGCAAGCCGATAAAATTTATCGGACTGGGCGAGAAGTCTGACGCTCTCGAGCCGTTCCATCCAGAGCGGATGGCTTCACGAATCCTCGGCATGGGAGATGTCATGACTCTCATAGAGAAGGCCACTCAGCAGGTCTCGATTGAGGACTCGGCCGATTTGGAACGAAAGTTCAAGAAAGACCAATTCACATTCGAGGACTTTCTCAACCAGATGCGGATGATCAAAAAGATGGGAAGCATCTCTTCGCTAGCCGCGATGATTCCCGGCCTCAACAAGCTCGCCAAGCAGGTCGACCCAGAGAGGCAGGAGCGGGAGTTTTCTAAGCTCGAGGCGATCATACTGTCGATGACGCCCGCTGAGAGGCGAAATCACGAGATAATAAATGGAAGTCGCAGGAAGCGAATTGCGAAGGGTTCGGGCACGACCGTCGAAGACGTCAACAGACTGCTTAAGCAATTCATCGAAATGAAAAAGATGATGAAACAGCTCATGAAGATGGGTCCAGGAATGCTGGGCGGACTCATGGGGGGCGGCCTTGGCGGGGCTGGTGTCGGTGGCCTTGGGAATCTTGGGGGTATGTTCGGGCGCCGGAGGTAGTGGCCGTAGAGTCACATACCCTAGGACTCTGCGACACGCTCGCTCACGGCGACCCCAAGCGGCCCCTGGGCAGTGGGTCTAACCGGATACGATATCAGAGCTCCATGACTAAGTTACTGAAACAACGAAGCTGTTCGCCTCCCCTCGCGAGGAAATACCCGCTGTCAGCCCCAGAGCTTTACGAGCAGGACCCTTTTAGTATAGAGTCCCCAGGTTATTTTTATTAGCCTTTCGTAGGAGTTACTGTGGCAGTTGTACTTCGTCTTGCTCGACTTGGTAAGCACAAATCACCAGCGTACCGTGTTGTCGCCACCGATAAGCAAAATAAGAGAGATGGAAAGTTTCTAGAGGTAGTGGGAACATACAATCCCCTCACGGCCCCAGCTACCGTGTCGCTCAAGGAGGATCGCGTCAAGAAGTGGCTTGAGCGTGGCGCCCTCCCAACAGACGTGGTTCGTTCGCTCATCAAGCGCTCGATTCCTGGTGTTGTTGAGGCTCGTGAGGAGCACAAGAAGAAGAAGACTCTTGAGGCGCGTAGAAAGCGTAAAGAGCGCGCAGCTAAGTCACCGGCAAAGGCTTCCAAGGCAGCTAAAGCGAAGTAACCGAGCTTGGCGCGTTTGCGAGGCGGTCGTTTTCACTCTACTGAAAACGACCGCCTTTTCATTTCTGGCTTCTCTCAGGTAATGTGATTGCTGTGTGGAACGTAGAGATACTAACGATTTTTCCTGACATCTTTCATAGCTTTCTCCAAACAAGCCTTGTTGGGAAGGCGGTCGATAAAGGCCTACTCTCTGTCCGCACGACAAACATACGAGACTTCTCGGCACCTCCACACCACAAAGTTGATGACGCTCCTTACGGCGGCGGAGCCGGCATGGTGATGATGGTCGAACCGCTTATGAAGGCGATCGAATCGGCGCGGACGAGGCTTCCAAATGCGAAGACGATCCTTTTGTCTCCCGGCGGGCCGCGCTTCACGCAAAGAACAGCTGTTGAAATGTCTGGGGCGTCCGAGACGATCTTTGTGTGCGGGCGGTATGAAGGTATTGACCAGAGGGTGATCGATCTTGGCATCGACGAAGAGCTCTCTATCGGCGATTTTGTAGTAATGGGAGGTGAGGTTCCCGCTATGATGGTCATAGAGGCGTGTCTGCGGCTCCGACCTGACGTGATTCACAATAGTGACTCAGTACTCTTCGAGTCGTTCTCGACTGCGTTAGGTGACGGCACCTGGGTGGAGGCTCCGCAGTACACCCGTCCGGAGGTTTTTCAGGAACGACGAGTGCCCGAGGTTCTGTTGTCAGGCAATCACAAGGCGATTCTTGAATGGAGAACCGCTGAAAGTAGGAACAAGACGCAAGCCCTCAACGCGAGGAAGACTTCCTCATGAGCGCGCCTACAGTTCGCTTACATCTGGCTCTACTGCACGATGGAATGGTCGATAAAACAGGTCGGACAGTCACCACATCTGTGACGCTTATTGACGTTCATGACATCTCACGTAGCTGCCGAACCTACGGCGTCGAGTCGTTTAGCGTCGTCCATCCATCGCAGACGATGCGCGCACTTGTTCGAACAGTGAAGCAGCATTGGGACAGTGGATTTGGCGCGGCGTACAACCCCAACCGGCAGGATGCTCTTGGCGTGCTTCAGATCGTTGGCAATCTCGATGAAGCGCTAGCGCACATCGAACGTCGCACGGGCAGCATACCAAAGATCATCGCAACGTCCGCACGTGACGGCGATGATCGCATCTCCTATCAAGAGATGCGACGGACTATCGAGAGCTCGACGGACTCATTCCTCCTTGTCTTTGGAACTGGCTGGGGCATGGGTCCTGAGTTGATGGCGCGGGCCGATTTCACATTGAAACCAATCGTCGGCCCAACCCCGTATAACCACTTATCCGTCAGGGCGGCTTGTGCAATTATCCTTGATCGACTTCGAGGGCTGTAAGATCCAAGACGTTTGCGAGCTTTCTAAAAGCCAGAGCTCGATGGGACTGAAAGCTACCTCTCGACACAAGGGCGGCCAGAGTTTCTGTCTCCCCTTGTGGGGTGAAATAGCTGCTGTAGGGGACTGAAGATGTGGGAGGTGCTACCCCCGGAGGAAAAGCGACCAAGCCGCTGACTGCGCTCTCCACAGCAACGGTGCGCCGGTTCACATCCGAAAAGCACATACAACAGCGAAAAGTCGCTTCGTAGGAAACCCCAGAAAGAAGGGCATCCCGCACCCGACAAAATCCGAATCTGGCCGTGTAGACACCCGGTAGCGAGCCGAGACTATGAACCTCAAGCCCAGCATCGTCAGCGATACAACTCAGCCCACTCCACTGCGCGTATGCCAAAGCTTTCTCTCTGGCATTATCGTAATATGAGGGGGAGCCTTCGACTATGAGCGGGACTGGCCCACGCCCGAGCGTCGAAATGGAATCGAGCCCCTGCAGGTCTATTCCAAACCGCCTCGCTATCCCAACTACTTCCGCAAGCTTAGCGCTACTTGTTGAAGCAAACACCAATCTCACGCCAACACTCTGATGAAATAAAGTTCTACCGATTAGACACGCTCTATATTATCTCTTATCACCTGCGCCCCCTAGTGGTAACATGACAGGATGATCGATTCATTACTCCTCCACCTGCAGAACGGTTTTAACACTCCGCTTCTCGTATCGGCTCTCCTTGGAGTACTAATCGGGGTCGAGCGAGAAATCGCTGGCAAGGACCCGAGTATTCGCACGTTCTCGCTTATTAGCATGGGAAGCTGTCTCTTCGCCGTGCTCTCCTATGAGAGCCTTTCGGAGTTTGGGGTGGGAGATCCCGCACGTATAGCGGCTCAGATTATCCCAGGCATCGGATTCATCGGTGCTGGTACGATATTTCGCTCCAAATACGGAGTGTCGGGTTTTACGACAGCTGCCCTCATGTGGGTAACGGCGGGAATTGGAATGTCGGTAGGCTTGCGCCGCGTGGACCTAGCCGTCTCGGCAACGATCATCGCCCTCTTCCTGACTCTATCTTTGCGAGTAGTGCATCGCTTCATTCGCCAGAATCGGCGGACGACTCATCTACCGATGGATCCAACCGACCAGTAAGATCTCACGTAGCGGGCATCTCAGCGTAGCCTTTCCGTGTACTAAGGCTAGCCTCCTTCATCCTCGAGCCCGCGCCATTCCCATCTAGACCCCCAGCGCCTTCATCGCAACGAAACGCCACAATGTCACGCCTGTCGTCATTCGTGCTTGCGAGCAATCTTTCACGTATCACGACACCCCTCGTTATCGAGAGTTCTAGCGCTTGGCGTCGCAAATCGATCCACTGACGTCTTGCAAGGTAGACGGCGCCGGGTCGGCACGTAAATGACTGTAGCTCAGAGGAGACGACGCGGACCGGCCTACGGACATAAAACAACATAGGATCAAAGTACTCATCAAAGGGATGCTTTATTACCACCAAATCATCACTGGGGTCAGAGAGCCTCGTCCATTCACTCGCCATCTCATCGAAACCCTTATAGTGCGCCTTAATAGCCGTGCCACTGGTAGTTACCAAGGTAAGTAAGGAAATCAACTGGAGCCAGAGCGTCAGAAACACGCCGGTGTGGGAGCTGCGAATTGCCAGCGAACCTGCTGCGACCAGCAGAATCATAATCGACCCGAACCGCTCAAGGACCTGTAAGAGGCTTGGCAGAGCAAGAGCAATGGGTGGAGAAAAACTATAGTCCAAACCAGAGACAATAGCCCCGACCCCAAGCAGGAGCACCACTGCGCTTGTATTAAAAAGTAAAAGTTTACGCCCCGCCCGAAGCAGCGACTGCCTCGCACTCTCGCCACCAAGCTCAAAAAGTCGAGACACCTCAACCCCCACCTGCACCGCAGTGAGTGGCAGAAGCGGGAGAAGATACGAATGTCGCTTGCCCGAGGAGAACGAAAAGAGCGTTACTCCGACTCCACATAGAACTGCTGGCAACCAACGGCGCGGCCATGGCAGCGTTGGGTATGACAACGTCTTTGTGCCACGGCCCCCCCATACTGCAAGGAGAAGCATGAGAGCCCCCCACGGGAATGTAGTTCGCAGAAAAGATGGAATATAAAACCACCAACGCTCAGTGTTAATGTGCTCGCCGCCTGAGAAGCGCTGAAGATTCTCAAATAAAATCTGCCGCTCGATAAACGCGGCACCGCCTTGCCGATAGGCGAAGTAATACCAAGCTACCGGCAGCAACATGAAAGCCCAACCCAAACTGGGGCGTAGTAGCTCCTGAATCGTCGCGCGGAGCCCTATACTCAAACACCCTGCGACTACTGCAAGAATAACGGGCAAAATCCCGCCTAGCGGCCCCCGGGCAAGAACTCCAAGAGCGCAGAACAAGAAGAAAGCACATTTCGCTCCTCCCGAAATCCGCCGTCTCGTATCCCAGGCGGATTCGGAAGCGAGAGCAAGAGACGCTAAAGCCCCCCAGACGCAGAGTGCGAATACCATATCGACCATTGCCTGATTGGCCATCACGTAGAAGCCGTATGTCATCGACGTAACCGCCGCCGCTCCAAGTGTCGCCCGCCGCCTATAACCCTCTCCAAGCGTAGGGTTAGCAAGTAGTGCGAAGCGGTATGCCACAAGAGCAACGAATACCATCACCAGTGCTCCTGCCAGTTGTGAATTCAACCGAACAGTAAACTCATCAACACCACCAAGCACGATTGAAAGGCTAGCTGCAAGCCAGTGGTATAGCGGTGGTTTCGAGGGAACTATCCCGTTTCTAAGCGGAAGTACCCACGTGCCATCTCGAACAATTACATCTACGACAAGCGATTCTCTAGCCTCAGAACTTCCACTAATCGTTGGTATCCCAAGGACAAGGACCTGCATGGCAAGGTATGTGAGTAGGCCTGCGCACAATCTCTGTAGCGGAAATTTCGTCCACAGCGTGCTCATAACATCTTTACAGAGAAACTGATGTGATATGCCCCGAAACAAACTGACGTCGCTCCGATCCTAGGTCGAGCACGAGCGCGCCGGATGACTCTAGTCCGGTGTAAACCCCCGACACCTCACCACCCCCACCGTCTATACTTATGCATGTGATGCCCGGCCTGAAGCATGAAGCGTTGCACCACTCGTCCAAGAAAACTTTAAATCCACCTGTCGTTACAAAATTATCGTGCATGACGGAGAGCTCTCTCGACACCTCAACCAAAATATCCTGTACCCCCGTGGGCCGTCCCCTCACCTCTGTCACAGAGCTAGCAATATGAGAGACCTCCTCCGGCGGGGCGCTTAGGTTAATCCCGATTCCAACCAAGACGCAGTGGAAGTCTCTATGCGCCTCAACTTCAATAAGAACTCCGCCTAGCTTCCGCAACTCCCGCGCACTCTGGACAACCAGATCATTCGGCCATTTCAGTTGAATCGTTGCGCCGACCGTTCTCAGAGCGCGAAACAGCGCCACACCAACCGCCAGGGAATACCCGCTAAGTGAGGCAGCGCCCCCTGTAACGCAAAAAACGTACGTCGCGAGAAACGCCCCACCAACAGAGTGCCAGGACCGTCCCTGTCGACCTCGACCAGCAATCTGCCGATCGGCCAACACCAAGCCGCTCCAGTCTGACGAAGTAGCATGAGTCGAAATTAACTCCCTGGCGACATCCATCGTAGAGGACACCTCATCGTAGCGGCGAGCATTCGTTATGCTCGGAACGTCTAGTAGCGAAAAGTTCACCTCACTGCTCCGAGCTAGCGGTAATCCGCATAGAGATATCAACGTTTGGAGCCTGCGTCGTCAAAGCACCGACCGAGACCGCGTCTGCCCCAGCAGCCCGAATGACAGCGAGCCGATCTCTGCTCACGCCCCCGGAGACTTCTACCATCGGAACGTCAGCTCGACTACGAACCAGCCCGATCGCCTCTTGTAACAGCTCATCCGAAAAATTGTCGAGCATAACAATCGTAGGGCTATATTCGAGAGCGACCCTCAGCTCGTCCAGGTTGCGAACCTCTACCTCCCAAGGCATATAGAGCGGCTTCCCCTGTACAACATTCGCAAGGGCCATTCTTATGCCGCCAGGACAGGCATCAATATGATTATTCTTCACAAGAACCATGTCACCTAAACAGAAACGATGATTCTTCCCTCCTCCGACACGTACTGCATACTTATCTAGGACGCGCCACCCTGGCATCGTCTTCCTCGTATCTAGAACTACCAACCCAGGCTCGATACGACAAAAGTCCCTCGTATACGTCGCCACTCCGCAGAGCCGCTGCAGAAAATTCAGAAGCGTTCTCTCCGCGGCGAGAATCTCCGATGTTGGCCCGTCAAGTACTGCTAGAACCGCGCCATTCTCAAGCTGCTCTCCGTCGACCGCCTGAGGCCGAAGAGATATATTCCAATGACCCTCACTAACGATCAGATCAAGCACCTCAACTCCGCACATTACCATCGGCTGCCTGGCAATCACCCGCGCCTGCGAGCGGTGTCCATCAGGCACCGTGAGCGCTGTCGTAATATCGCCAAAAGACAGATCCTCTTCTAAAGCGAGTGCTATGAGTTTTCGAATAAGATTTGAGCCGTGCATACATCTCTCCTAGGAATGCATCGCCCAACGATATGAATGTCGAACGAGAACCCTTAAGGTCGCTGCCGCTGGGACCGCAAGGAATATCCCCAACAAACCAAAAAGCTGGCCTCCAGCGAATAGTGCTAGAATTATAATTAGTGGTGAGAGACCAACTGATTCACCGATCACTCTCGGCGTAATCACTACTCCCTCAAGAAATTGGACAATTGCGAACACGCCAAGCACCCAAACAAGATGCGTGACATCACCAAATGTTACGAGAGACATAAGAGAGCTGAGGATTAATCCACTTATCGTACCAACATAGGGGATCATGTTGCCGAATCCCGCGATGAAGGCCAATAGAAACCAGAGATCGACGCCAAGGAGTCCCAGGCCTAGGGAATACAGCAAGAACAAAAGCGAGCAGACAAGCGCCTGACCTCGCACAAATGCCGACACATACTGATCAATCTCGGAGCAAATTCGACGAACCTTCGATCGACGCGTTATTGGAAACGCGCTGAGAAAGAAACGATGAATGACAGGTAGATCAACCGAGATATAAAATACTATGAAGGGAAGCAATGCGATATTAACCAGGGTGAGAACCCTGTTGTAGCCCTTTAGAAGCGTCTCAAGAACAGTGCGCCCGACGTTCCTAATAGTGTCGCCGCTGACCTGTCCGATCAGGCCAGTAAGAAAGCTATTAACATCATGAAAATCTAATGTGTCACGGAGAGATTCCGGAACGTAATGATGTAACTTTTCAAGTGTCGGCGTGAGCCTGGTGCGCCCCGTTTGAAGGTATGACTGGAGGTTGTCGCTAAGCTTGCTAAACTCATCAACGATTGCTGGAAACGCTGTTACGAGGCCAACAATGAGGAGCAAGAGCGCCGAGCCGCACACGGCGAAGAAAGCCACGGAGCGCGACAGCCCTCTTCGCTCTATTCTCGCCACAAGAGGCTCTATGGCGTATGCGATAAAGTAACCCAGCAAGAGAAGCACTACTAGCTCTTTAAGGCTGACAATGAGCCATGCGACTACGGCTATGGCTGTGAGCGAAAGAATCCATAGCGGGGGCAGAAACGACGTACGCTGACTACTCATTCACACCTCACATAAACGTCAGAACAGGCCTACCGAACAACTGCTCCACTTCTTCGCAGAGCGCTTCTGACGGCAGCACACACACCGGAGTATTGCCTGCGTCGCGTAGGACGATCGAAACCTCACCCGTGTCGAGTTTAAGCCGAACTTTTACCGGACAGGTTCCCGTATGTCTTTGAAAGATCGTTTGCACACTGGGCAATTTCGTCTCGAAGTTATCTTGGCCATTCAATAGCAGGAAGCCTTGGGTTGCGTTCCTGTCGCGGAGTGCTATCAGGGATTCCATCTTATCAATAATCAACGAGCACCGCTCGGGAGTTACATCAGCCCTACCGCTCACGATGACGGGATCATCTGCGACTATGAGGGCTTGGATCTGCTTGTACGTATCAGGCCATACAATCGAGTCTATAGTGCCGGCCCAATCCTCAAGCGCAAAGCTTGCGTATCGGTCACCCTTTTTGGTGTTTTTTAACTTAAGTGCCGTAATGACACCCCCGACGCGGACCTCCTTAATTCCTTTCGTCTTCACGTCAGTCGTACTCAGGGCTCCTAGCCTCTTCAGATCCCATCGAAACTTCTCCAGGGGATGCCCGGATATGTAAAACCCAAGGGCATTCCGCTCGTAGGCCAACTTCTGATTCACGGGCCATTCAGGAATAGTTGCTCGCCGACGCATCGGTGTCGGCTTCGTTACAGCCGCACCAAACAGGGACATCTGATTGGGATCCACGTTCTTCTGAGCTCCGTACACCTTCAGAAGCTCTTCGAGGCGTTCAGACATATCGCGCCTTGGAACTTTAGAGAAATCAAAGCCTCCACTGTGGATCAGATTCTCCACGACACGCTTGTTTACCTGGCTTAGATCTACGCGCGAAAGCATATCCTCGAGATCAACAAATGGTCCGTCGCGGCGCGCATCCATGATTGCCTCGACCGCCTTCTGGCCAGTGCCCTTCACAGCTGCCAGTCCGAAAAGAATGTTTCCATCTCGAACGCTAAAACTCGCCAAGCTCTCGTTTACATTCGGCGGAAGTACGGTTATGCCGCCCCTTCGACACTCATTAAAATTCTTAAAGGTCTTATCACTGTCTTCCATGTCGTGGGTCATCAACGCCGCCATGAACTCGACACCATAATGCGCTTTTAAATACGCCGTCTGAAACGACACGAGCGCATATGCTGCAGTGTGACTACGATTAAAGCCGTACCGCGCGAAGGTCTCCATCTGTTGAAAAATCTCATCAGCGAGCCTTTTCTCGATCCCGCGCTCTACCGAGCCAGAGATGAAACGCGTCTTCTGTTTAGCCATCTCCTCTGGGTTCTTCTTACCCATCGCCTTTCGAAGAAGATCGGCTTCACCCAAGCTGTAGCCCGCTAAAGCCTGCGCCAGCTGCATGATTTGTTCCTGGTAGAGAATGACTCCATAGGTATCAGCTAAGATATCCTTCATTGCTGGATGAAGGTACTCAATCGCTTCTCGCCCATGCTTTCGCTCAATATAGTGGTCGACCATTCCGGCATCCAACGGACCAGGTCGATAAAGTGCTAGGATAGCGACTATATCGTCAAAGCAGCTGGGCTTTAGTCGAACAACCATCTCTGTAATCCCGCTCGACTCAAGCTGGAACACGCCCGTTGTGTTGCCAGCACAGAGAATGGAGTACGTCTTAGCGTCATCGAGTGGCAGCGTGTTAAGATCAATATCCACGCCGCGACTCTCTTTGATAATGTCGAGTGCGGTATACAACACAGTGAGGGTTTTAAGACCAAGAAAATCGAATTTAACTAATCCAACTTTCTCCACGTATGTCATCGAGTACTGCGTGACATCGTTGCCGTCCTTATCGACCATCATCGGAAGGAGCTCGTCGAGTGGTCGGTCGCCGATTACCACACCCGCAGCGTGGGTCGAAGCGTGGCGCGTTAAGCCCTCAAGCTTCATCGCCAACTCAATCAGCTCTCGACCTTCACCAGCGGCGTACTCCGCCAGCTTAGGCTCCATCTTAAGCGCCTCTTTAAGAGGGTAGTCGAATCCTTGCCGAGGTGCCGGAACTAATTGCGCGATTCTATCAGTCTCAGCATAACTCATGCCCAGAGCGCGCCCGACGTCCTTGATAGCTGCTTTAGCTTTCAAAGTTCCGAACGTAGCAATCTGCGCGACGTTTTCCTTACCGTACTTCTCAACGACATACTTTATGACGCGCTCACGTCCGTGGATGCAAAAATCCACGTCGATATCAGGCATACTTATGCGCTCAGGATTCAGGAACCGCTCGAAGAACAATTTATTAGAGATGGGATCGACCTCAGTAATTCTCATTGCATAGGCAACAAGAGAGCCTGCGACTGATCCTCGACCGGGTCCAACCGGAATACCGTTATCTTTAGCCCAAACGATAAAGTCTCCCACTACCAGAAAGTAGCCAGCGAAACCCATTTTACCGATAAGGGAGATCTCGAGTTCGAGGCGATCCCAGTATCGCTGCGTGTCAGCCGGCTGCCAGGCAGGGGCCGTCGTCAAGACCTCCAGCCGTTTAGTCAGCCCCTCTCGTGCGAGGTCGCCCATGGCGTCTATGAGGGGACGCTCGCTGTCCGTCGAGAACTTGGGCATATAGTAGCTTTTTGACTCTAAGGAGAGATCGCATTGAGAGGCAATCAACGCAGTATTTCGGACAGCCTCGGCACCCTCCTTATAACTTGAAAACTCCTGAAGCATCTCTTCTTCGGTCTTCAAGTGGAGTGTGAATCCTTCATGCCTCAACCGATCAGGATCAGTTACCAACTTGCCCGTAGAGACGCACATGAGAACTTCTTGAGCGAAGTGATCATCCCGCTCCAGGTAATGACAATCAGTCGTCGCCACCAACGGAACGCCAACGGTCTTAGCGAGGTCTATGACCGCCGCATTGTGGCGCATCTGATCCTTGATCGGATGTGGTTGAAGCTCCAGATAGAAGCGATCCTTGAATGTACGAGCATAGAACTCGACTATCTCCCTCGCTCCCTTAAAATCCTCCAGCTCCGTTGCCTGCGCGAGCTCTCCTGCAAGACAGCCACTGAGCACAATGAGACCTTCGGAATATCGCTCAAGCAGCTCGTGGTCGACACGCGGCTTAAAATAGAAACCTTCCTTGTACGCCAAACTCGATAGCTTGCAGAGATTGTGATAGCCCTGTTTATTCGCTGCCAAGACCGTAAGATGACAAGTACCAGCGCCACCCGCAGCTCTCATCTTTCGTTCATGCCGCGAGCCTGGCGTCACGTACAATTCGCAACCAACGATAGGCTTGATGCCAGCACTACGCGCCTCGAGGTAGAACTCGACCGCTCCGTGCATATTACCATGATCGGTCATGGCGATTGCGGGCTGTCCGAGAGACGCCGCTCTCGCAACGACCTCCTCTAGCTTATTCGCGCCATCGAGGAGGCTGTACTGAGTATGAAGATGAAGGTGACAGAACTGCGACACTGGTGCTTGGCTCGGTAAGTGAAGAAACAAAAAAGACGACTACCTGTCTGCGGAGCTCCGGTGGAATACGCGAGCGTATATACCGAAGGTACAGAACAACTTTACCCGGGTCGTCCACCCGGAAATCCTACCCCCTTACGGGCAATCGCTCAAGTATAACTAACTGCGGAGACTCACTTTCTGCCCAGGCCGGAGAACCACATCGGGAGTAGATCTTGGCCAGCAACCTTGGCTATATCTGACTCCCGAATAAAGCGCTCTAAGGAGCTCATTAAGCGCAAATCCTCGTTATTACGGGTTATAGCAGCGGCCTCCTGGGCTTGTATTAATCTGCGAACCATCTCCGCTAATGTGCTGTGAAAGGCTTCCGGGCCATGCTCGTCCCGAAGTGTCCGTGCGAGCTGGAGCTTGCCTCCGTAACGATGAATCGCATACTTCCGCAGCAGCTCCGCGGCAGCAGAGTCGTTAATGGTCGCCTGAGGACTTGCAAGCTGATGTCGCAGCCACAGCACCTTTGCGTCTGGCAGTCGGCACTCATTAAGCAGCGACTTGTCGTTAGCTGCAATAGCCTTACTGTAGCGGTCGAGGTGGTCAAAATCGAGTCGATAGATGTCCTGTTCAATATCGCACGTCGACTTTTCAAAGAAATTCTTGAGCGTGACGCTTCTAAACTGGCGCAGCGCCGCTCGTGCCACCTCAGACCACTCGACATTAGACACGGCCTGTGGCGATATAAAAAACGCATTTTTTGCAGCGCTCCTCCACATAATACAGCTCGGATCTGCTGCCCCTTGGTAGCGGTCAAGATCAATCCACAGCGCTGACCGATGGTCAGCATCGAGCAGCGTCACGGGACGTCTGGCCGCAAAGCCCTGACTTTGCAAATCATACTCGGGCTCTTCATTGAGATACACCGCCCCAGACTTTGCGGTTGAGTGCAGCCGCCCACCCTCATAGGCCTCAAACGTGCTTACATCCAATTGGCAGGAGTCCCGCAGCCACTTTGATACCCTTATCGTCAACAGCACGTCCTCTCTCGATTCATGCGCCTGTACTCCGTCGAGTAGCCCGAGGGCCCGAGAGATCGTCTGAAGAGAGAGCGAAAGTTTTGCCTCACCCTCGCGCTCCTTGCGCACAAGCTCACGAAACATTGAGCAGTGCAGGTACGCCTTCTGTGCAACGTGAAGCAGGTCTCGCGGTACGATCTTGCCCTGAAAATAAGGATTGATTCCATTTCGAATGAAGCTCGTGCGGAGATATCCAAGGTCGAAGCGAGAGGAGTTAAAACCTATCAGAGGGAGTGCGCCGCCCGCTTTCTGAATACTACACGAAAGAAAATCCGCGATTCGACGCATCGCATCAGGTTCGTAGTCGACCGCCTGCGCCTGATGTTCAAGTACGTCTGTCCTGTTGGCTAAAATTGCTCCCGGATCCGGGATTTGCAAGCGAGAGATCTTTACTAACCCCGAAAGTTCGTCGACCACATCTAGATCTGAGTTAACCAGAATGAAGCAGTAGTTAACGATCTGACCGATTGTGTTCTTGTCTGTGGTCTCTAGGTCGTAATAAACCGAGTGCATATCTCGGCACTTTACACCGTGTCCGCGCACCACGGAACCCGAAAGGCGCGCGCGACCGGCAGAATAAGCTACTTGCCAGTAGTAACAGCCGCCCGCAGCTCTTCGATTATCTGCTTCTGCTCGATAGCGTGATACTTACCTGAGCCTGTCGCGGTTGCCGCCGCCTCTTTGCGGCCGATATATCGAGGGGTGATTTTCGTCGCATCAAATAGCCTCGGACACACGAAATTCCACGCCCCTTGATTGTGCGGTTCCTCCTGTACCCAAAAAATGTTCTTTGCACGAGTCTCGACCACCAATTCCTGCACTGCGTGGGCAGGGAATGGGTATAGCTGCTCAAGACGCGCCAGACGAACCGGCAGGTTAGAATCCCTCAAGGCTGCAGACACATCGTGATAAATCTTGCCCGACATGAGCACAAGGTTGTCACAACCTTCTACATGAGCCAGTGTATCAGCCAAGACCTCACGAAAATCGGAGCTAGTGAAATCAGTAATTGCACTCATCGCGGCGGGAAGCCGCAATAAACTCTTGGGGGTCATCGCGATAAGCGGTCGCTTTGTCGCACGAAGACCCTGTCGTCGGAGCATATGAAAATGCTGGGCAGCAGTGCTCGGATAACAAACTACCATGTTTTCGTGCGCACAAAGCTGAAGGTATCGCTCCAGACGCGCACTCGAGTGCTCGGGGCCTTGCCCCTCAAAACCGTGCGGCAAAAGCATTGTAATGCCGGACAGCTGCCCCCATTTACTCTCTGAGCTGCAGATAAACTGATCGATGATCACCTGACCGCCGTTTGCAAAGTCTCCAAACTGCGCCTCCCATAGAACGAGTGAGGCCTGATCCGCGGCAGCAAAACCGAATTCAAAGCCGATGACTGCGGCTTCTGACAGGGAGCTATTGTAGACCTCGAAAAAAGCTCCACTTCCCTCCTGACCTGCCAAGTCCGCAATAGGGCTCCATGAACTGCCCCGCTCAAAATCGTCCAGTACTAGGTGCCGCTGACTGAACGTGCCACGCCTACAATCCTGACCGCTCAAGCGGACTCCGACACCATCCTTAACTAGCGAGCCAAAAGCCAGGGCCTCCGCAACGCCCCACTCTATACCCTCACCAAGTCTGACGGCTTCTACGCGCTTTTCAAGAGTCTTCGCCAGCTTGGGATGCGGCGAAAATGTTTGTGGGAACGCAACGAGCTTCTCGGCTATTGCCACCAGGGTATCTCTTCGTACTCGAGTAGTCGCCTGTCCTGCCCCCTCAAGGCCAGCACGCGAACGGGCCTCGCCGGCGACTCGCTGGACAACACCCTCGCCTGCGCCTGCAAACGTTTTCTTGTACGCAAGCTCAGCCTCTCTCGCATACTCCTTTGGGACCACGCCTCTTGCTTCCAGCTCAGCGCTATAGCGGCGCCAAATCGGCTCTTTCGTTTTTACCTCAGCATACGTCAGTGGCTGAGTGAATGTAGGATCATCACCTTCGTTATGTCCGTGCTTACGATGCCCTATGAGATCGATAAAGACATCCTTACCGAAGGTATTGCGGTATTCAACCGCCAATCGAGCGACCCAACACGCCGCCTCGGGATCCTCTGCATTTACATGGAAGATGGGCACGTCGAGGCCCTTGGCAAGATCTGTGCAGTAGCGAGTAGATCTCGACTCATCCGGTGTCGTAGTAAAGCCAATTTGATTATTGATTACGATGTGCAGTGTGCCACCAGTGGAATACCCCTCAAGTCGCGAGTAGTTGAGCGTCTCAAACACAATTCCCTGGCCCGCCACAGCAGCATCGCCATGCATTACGATTGGCATAACCGACTTTCGATCGCGGTTATACAACCGATCCTGCTTCGCACGAGCAATACCTTCCACAACCGGATTGACGAACTCTAGGTGAGAGGGATTTGGCGCGAGGCTCATACGAAGTGTGCGTCCGTCGCGAGCCAAGTCATGCTCCCATCCGAGGTGATACTTGACATCCCCCTCTCCGACTACGGAGGCTAGGGTCTTATCTTCAAACTCTGCAAAAAGCAGCTCGAGCGGCTTCTTCAGCGCATTGACGAGAACATTTAATCGTCCGCGGTGCGCCATACCAAGCACCGCCTCTTGTACCCCCTGCTCAAGCGCCGTTACGAGCGCCTCATTAAGCAGCGGCATGAGTGTGTCATTACCCTCGAGCGAAAACCGTTTTGCTCCAACATACTTCCTGTGGAGTTCACTCTCCAGAAGGTCTGCGTTGATAAGCTCCGTAAGTATCTCTCGGCATCGCTCAGCACCCACGTCAACTCGATCCGCCTCGACTCGAGCACGCAACCAACGTCGCTCTTCAGAGGAAACAATATGGGCGAACTCAAAACCGACGGTCCCACAATACGTGCGGTCCAGGGCCACCGCTAAGTCAGCCAAAGAGGTATACGACTGACCACCAAACGTTACATCTCCGAGCTTAACCTGGGAGGGGTTGCGACCGGGTACGTACCTGGAAAGCTCGAGCTCGTCGACCGACAGTGTCTCGATGCCACCGACGCGAAGCGGACTCAAGCGTGCCTTGAGGTGCCCCCAGGACAGGTACGCATCAAGTAACCTTGCCGCTACTTCGGATCCTGCGACTTCCGCTGACGATCCAGGCGCACGTGAAGACTCATGCCCGGCCACGTAGCTAGCGTGCGTCCCATTGCCGTTGCCATTTCCATGCCCGTTTGTAGAGGGCTGAGACTTCCCGAATCCCGCTTCCTCAAAAAACTGAGCCCACGTCGGATCTACTAACGAGGGATCGAGTTGATAAAGCTGGTAGAGCTCGGCGAGGTATTCAGCGTTGGAGCCAAAAACGGACATTGAATCGTTAGACATAACCAGCAACGTAACCAAAAAACTGTTTAGCCACGGGAGCTTAGCACGCCCACCCCAGATCCCTAAAGGCTCTTGTTGTACTTCGACCGATCTTCGCTAGCTCTTAACAGTCCTAGGTGCCGTGGCTACCGGCTTTCCGACTCCCACCGAGGGCGCACAGCCGGATAAGTAGCTGATACCAAGCAACTCAAAGCGCCCTACTTACTTATCGCCGCCAGTCCGGCCACCATCACCGAGTCCAGATTATGAGCTTGGCCGATGGCTGAACCCGCGCCCGCTCGTATTCTACTACGGATTGTCTCGGTCACTACCTCAGCGGATTCCGTGCCCTTGAGATCATTTGATGCATCAAGAAAGGCGAGGCCCGCAACTCGCACTACCTGCATATTGTCCTTCACGAAGTCGATTGTGCCTTTAATTGCCTTTATATTCGTCTCAAGCTTGAGCTGCACATCTCGCAACTTTGTCTTCACCTTCGTGAAGAAGCCGGACTTATCATCGAGTGGCTCGTCCTCATCGAACACTGCCGCCCTTAGTTGCTTTTGAATATCCGCGAGCGGAATCGGATTTCCATCCGTAGTCAAGGTACCATCTGAAGCAATCGAGCTCTCCGTCGGTGACGCTATTTTCTTCAGCAGATTGGCGAGATCCGATATTTTTTCCTTGTCGAGACCAGCTCGTACGAGGGTGTCCTCCATAGAGCTTGTCTGAAGA
>OMII01000116.1 GCA_900299055.1 Pseudomonadota bacterium
TACAGTCCTCGGGGGCGCGAGCCGCTATTACGGAGTTTAAAGGCGCCACGCCCGCAAAGATCAGCGAGAAAACATCCACCAAGAAACAGTGTGCTCGTTCGGGCCAGAAAACATACAACAAGAAACGGTACACCGACCGGGGTTGACCACGCCACTAACGCATAGATTAGAGTCTCTCTCGGCGAAGCGTGAACCCAGAAATCCTCCTCCTAACGTGCCGAGTAAGCCGGTCCTTACAAGAATCAATCCAAAAGCTGAGCTATCTCGGTTCATAATACCTCTGCGGTCTTTGGCGCAGCGATCTCTCTTCTCATGGGAGAACGCCTGCAAACAATTCAGAGGATGGGAGTCGCCCTCGTCACCACTGGGGTGTTTGGCTTACTCTGATTGCGAATCTTTGCGATACGGTTATGGTCGCGCCCTACCCCAAGGACTTCCTAAAATCCTCAAGCTTCGCGATCGACTCTTGAATCTCGCGAGCCTTGCCTTTGGTCTCCTCAACAAGCTCCGCTGGCGCGTTCGCCACGAACTCCTTGTTGTTGAGATTTCGCTCGATGCCGACGAGTGTCTTTTGAAGCTTCTCGATGCGAGCTAAGAGTTTGGTCGCGATATCTTTGGCGTCGATATCTTCAGGGAGCGCCATATACCCGATTCCACCGTCAAACTTAAACGGCACGAATCCTGTTGGAATTGACTGCTCAGTGTGCTCAGAGAACTCACTGATGCCACCAATCGTTTGCGCGACTCCTCGCACTGGCTCAAAATTGCCGCGAGCTGCTTCGTTAATAAAGAAGAGCTTCGCTGGCAGTGCCGCCTTGAGCGATATATTGAGCGTCTGCTTGGCGTCTCTGACTCCTCGGACGATTGAGGACATCAATCCGATCTGAGCTTCAGCCGCCTCATCTTTCTTGTATAAGTCCTGTGCTGGCCATGAGGACAACGCGATGGAACGAGAGTCTCCCTTCTCCGCCGCGTCAGTGATACCTAGCTTCTGTAAGGTCTGCCACAACTCCTCTGTCACAAACGGCATATACGGATGGAGGAGCTTAACGATGACGCGCTGACATACAAGCGCTACTTCGAGCGCCTTTCGCTTCGACTCACCACCTGCCCAGAGGCGTGGCTTGATGATTTCAAGATACCAATCACAGTAATCATCCCAGAAAAAACTTCGAACGGCTGTAGACGCGTGCACGATATCGCTCTTGGCGAGGTAGTCATCGTGTGTGCGAATTACCTCACCTAGTCGTGAGATAATCCATCGGTCCTCAAGCGTTGAAAGATCGAGTGCTTCTGAGTTAGACGCGACGGACTCGCCGCCTAAGTTCGTTAGAAGCAATCGTGTCGAGTTCCAGAGCTTAATTACCAACGCCTGACCAAGCTTAAAGATATCATCTTGAAGCTTCGTATCTTGGCGCCCCATCGGGTAGTTCATCGCGATTGCCACTCGAACCGCGTCAGTACCGAACTCGTCAAAGAGGTTCAGTGGATCTGGAGAATTGCCGAGCGACTTTGAGAGCTTTCGCCCTTGGGAATCGCGCACGAGTCCGTGCAACGCCAAGGTGTGAAACGGCACTTTGCCGAGCAACTCAAGACCCGACATGATCATGCGAGCGTCCCAGAAAAACAGGATATCTCGCCCCGACATGAGCCAGTTGTTGGGGTACCAGAAATCAAGCTCATCGGTTTTGTCGGGCCAGCCTAGCGTGGAGAATGGCCATAGCTGCGACGAGAACCACGTATCGAGCACGTCCTCATCTTGGCGCAGATTGGCGCTTTGGCACTTATCACACGCTGAAGGTGTAGACACCTTCGCCATGGTGTGTCCGCATCCATCGCAGTAGTACACAGGTATTCGGTGTCCCCACCACAGCTGCCGCGAGATACACCAATCCTGAATCGTATCCATCCAGTGGAAGTAATCGTGCTTCTCGGACTCTGGAACGATAGTGAGACTACCATCGACGACGACCTGCTTCGCTTTCTCCGCGAGCGGTCGCATCTTCACAAACCACTGATCCGATACTTTCGGCTCAAGTACACTCTTGCAACGATAACATTCACCAACGGCGTGCGAGTGCTTCTCGATCTTCTCCATCGCGCCGAGCGCCTCAAGATCAGCGACAACTTTCTTACGAGCCTGGTTACGATCGAGCCCCGCGTAGGCGGCTCCAGCGGCCTCCGTCATCTTGCCGTCATCACCGATTACCACTTCAAGCGCTAAGCCGTGCTTAAGACTTGCTTGGTAATCATTTGGATCGTGGGCCGGTGTGAGCTTTACAACTCCAGTTCCAAACTTCGGATCGACAAAATCATCGGCGATTACCGGGATAGCGCGATTCTGAATCGGAAGAAGAACTTTTCTGCCAACAATTGATGTGTAACGTGGGTCATCAGGGTGAACTGCCACGCCTGTGTCACCGAGCATAGTTTCAGGGCGTGTTGTCGCCACAATGAGGACATCATTCGTGACATTGCCCTGTGCATCAAGAAGCGGATAGCGAAGATGCCAGAGATGGCTTCCGTGGGTACTGTGCTCAACCTCGTCATCAGCGAGCGCCGTCATACACACGGTGCACCAGTTCACCATGCGCTTGCCGCGGTAGATGAGCCCCTTGTCAAAAAGCTGCACGAACGCGGTGAGCACCGCCTTCATCAGCCCCTCATCCATCGTGAATCGCTCCCGATCCCAATCGCATGAGCACCCAAGCCGCTTGAGCTGCTCGATGATGATGCTTCCGTGCTTCTCTTTAAATTCCCAGACGCGCTTGAGGAACTCCTCGCGTCCAAGGTCGCGCATCTTGATCCCCTCTTTCTCAAGGGCGCGCTTTACGACGTTTTGCGTGGCGATACCCGCATGGTCAGTACCTGGAATCCACACCGCGGCGAAACCTCGCATACGGTGCCAGCGGGTCATAACATCCTGCGGCACGTTATCAAGAACGTGACCCATGTGAAGAATTCCCGTCACATTCGGAGGAGGTATCACTACACAGAACGGCTTCTTGGAGCGGTCTACCACCCCCCTTGATACCTTAAGCTCATCCCACATACGGGAGATCCTCTTTTCGGCTTCTCCGTGTGCGAACTTATTGGGCATCTCTTCGGCGGACATACGCTCTCCGTTGCGAATTAGTAACTCTTACAAGGTCTATACACCCTCTTCGGAGGGGGCTATTGCAGTTTTGGCAGCGTACCACCTACGGTATGACGTGTCACCGCTCATGGAGGCGTTAGGCTCGATCTGAATGCTCTTTTACTTTAAGCGCTTAGACATCTCGCGGGCTATCTCGCGCTGGCCTTCTCGCTTTTTGATATCCTGGCGTTTGTCGGGGGCCGCTTTACCCTTTCCGACGCCGATATCGAGCTTGGCGAGCCCCTTCTTGAGGTGAAGCTGCAGCGGCACGATAGTGGTGCCTTTGGTCTCTAGCTCTCGAATGAGTTTTGCTATCTCGCGCTTGTGCATTAACAACTTACGGGGGCGTCGGGGATCGTACTCCTTGTCACCGCTATGGGAGTACGGCTTTATGTAGGCGTTTAAGAGAAAGAGCTCTCCGCGTTCTGGGCGAACATAGGCTTCGCCAATAGTCACCTCGCCCTGCCTAATAGACTTAATCTCAGCTCCCGTAAGAACGAGCCCCGCCTCAAACGTCTCTCCAATATGGTAGTCGAAGCGCGCTTTTCGATTGGCGGCGACGATTTTGTGGGCATCTGTCATTGCGGCGTTTCCCGGGGGTCCTCTACGTGGTCTGGCGATACCATAGCCTGGATTGCGAATTTTAGGTACCGTCCCCCGCTCCGCTCTACTTTTAGATGTGGCTGGAAATATGGTGTGCACGGTAGGTGCACATTGCCACACCGATCATCACCCGCCACCGCGGGCACGCGAATCTTGACACCTCCAAGAAGCGTTTTTTCCACCGTAGGCATCGGAGCGGCCTGCACCGTCTTAACCAAGTTCGGTGTCCCCGTACGGTAGAACGCGGGAGCCCAGGCAAAAACCATCCACACACCGGGAAGCCAACAACTAAGCAGATTCGCACCACGAACACGGCTGCCGAGCGCGGCGACCGCGAGTGCCCAAAATACCCAGAAACTACTCGCCCCGAATCTGAGGTCAGGGGCGGTCACAAACCAGTACCCTAACGGGAGCAATCCAAACAAGAGCACGAGACTTACCTCCGCGCACTGCCGCTTCGAGCGAACCAAAAGGCTCGCAAGCGCCAAGGCTCCTAACGTAGCGTAGATAAGTCTCGCCTCATTTGTGGGCCAGAAGGCTGCGCTCCATGACGGCCACCAAACGCCCCATCCTCCATCAATCGCCGTGTAGTATAGCGAGCCAGGAAGCCTCGCCCAACCACGAACGATGTCGTAAAAACCGACGACTGTCTGGATAGCCAGTCCATGAGCCGCCCCCCTTTCTCCCGCGGGCATCGCCCACTCGACGGGCAACCGCCCTACGGGAATAGGAAACGCTATCCAGCCCGTCAAGATAATCGACCGAATGCTATAAGCTACCAGCGAAAGAAAACCAAACAAGAATGTGGAAAAATGCGGCTGGATCCGCGCACACCGAACGGTCGAAAACACGACCGCGACCGCGGCTACCACCACTGCGGAGAGCTTAATGGTCACACAAAGAATCGACAGAAAAAGTATCAGGCTCTTTATTGGACGAATCGAATTGTCATCTGATCCTCTCGCCACAAATAACCGCAAGCACTCCCCAACAAGGATAATCTGCGCGATTCCCGCCGCGTTATCCTGATAGAGCCCCGGAGTAAGCAGTAGTATTTGGGGGCTTATAAACCCCAGAATTACTCCGCAGTATATCATCAGGAAGCGCCGCTCGTGATGGCGAACATCACGCCACATCGTGGCGACGCACCACCACATGCCAAGGAGTGGGAATACCGCTGGCATGAACCAAGCCGATCTACCAACAAGGATCCACTGCTCGAACAACGCCGCGATGCTAAGAAACGAGCTCTGTACGCCGAGGCGCGAGTGCAGGTTCGCTAAACCTAGCGGACTTCCCTGCGAACGCAACCAACGCACGTGCTGGAAGTGATAGAGATTCGAATCGTACGCGTCGCAATAGTTAGTCGCCGCCAAGGGCCACGCGACAAACACCAAGATGCCGATGATGAATACCAGAGCGGTGACAGCGCGGCCGAGCGAA
>OMII01000117.1 GCA_900299055.1 Pseudomonadota bacterium
GGGCTGAAGTGCTTGGAAGAGGCATGAATGGCCCCATCGTTTAGCAAAAACGGTACTGCTGCACTCGGCCTTGCTGCAGCGCTGCTGACAGCAAACGAAGCCTTCAGGCTGCCTCCAGCGCCTCATTGTGTGCGTTCTGATAACTTCCATACACTAGACCCATTTCCAAAAGAGCAGCTAACGCCAGAGATACGTGAGGTGCAGAGGTACATCGCCGATGCATCAGCAAAACTGCCGGAGGCTGCGGCTCTTAAGTCGCTTGTTCAGATTGGTAGTCCCGCTATCCCAACCCTCGCTACACTAGCTTCTGACTCCGGAGCGTCACTGAGCCTTCGAACTGGGGCGATTCGAGCAATTGGAGAAATCGGCGGGCCTGAGTCGATCGCACCTCTCTCTCGAGCGCTCTCGGCTGCGCGGTTCGACCCGCTTGCTGGGCCTATCTTTCGGGCGACTGTCGAGGCGATCTCGTTTTCCGGTGAACCGGAGGGAATTCGCCTTCTAGTCGATATCGCTCAAGGTCCACATCGCTCGATCTTGGAGTCTCTCTCTATCGACAAACTATCAGTCACCTGGGCTTTAGGAAGATTTAAATCGCGTGAGGCCTTCGATGCACTCTGGTCAGTTGCGAGTAATCCGAACATTTCTGACGAAGTTCGAGATACTGCGTTCTCGTGCATACGAAGATTTGGTGATTTTCACGGCATATCACAGGAACGGCTAGTCAACCTACTTGAAAATCCCGGTGAATTATCGAGGCCAGATCTTTTCGCCCAAGCTGCCCAGTTTGGGTTAAGTGAATTCACTCCTGAGCTCGTATCAGTTGCGCTGAGTCAGAGCTGCTCAGTGGCTGAACGACGGAGCGCCCTGCAGGGATTGCGAGCGCTCAAAGCTTCTCAGGAGTGTGATAAGCTAGCTACGCTTGTGGCTTCAGATGAATCGAGCATCGCTGCAGGAGCAATGAGGTTGTTGATATCAACGGGTGAGCCGTCTCATGTCTCAGCTGTGATAACGCAGCTACGCAACAATCCAGACAAGCTTTCTCTTTTCCCGCGACAGGAATACGTCAGCCGAGCCAGTGAAGATATCGATTTCTTATGTGCTACGCATGCCATGCTGGGACCGGTAATACAGCACGCGATATTTCAGTCTGAACACCCTCATGTATCGATTATTGAAGCAGCGGATCTGAGCCCTCTGTTTGCCGTTGCTATCTCGGGATTAGCGCAACGCGTTCTCACCCAGGAAACAACGCTGGCTGCCCAGCTTGATAGCCCGCTCACATTGCAGGATAGAGAGCTTGTAGATTCTTTTATGAAGCTGCTCGTACGCCATCCGGCAGTCGCTCCAACGTGGGCGCTACCGAGCCTGACGTTCATCGCAGGAGTGTGCCCTGCGGTGTTCCTGCCATATGTTGGCAACCCTGCTCTTCCAGACCACATTAATGCAGCGCTCGCTGGCGCCATCATCCGCTCTGGAAATACAGAGGCTATTAAACAGCTCGATCCGGCACTTACCAAGGCGTTTCAAGAAGCATTCACGTTGCGCCTTTCTGGGATCTTGCCGCTCGATTCCGATAAGGGGCCCTTTTTTATCCCTGACAAATCGAGCGATCTTATCGAGAGTCTTGAGAAGATTCTTGAAGACAACAAAGAGGTGTCGCTGCTATCGATTGAGCGGGCTAACGACTCGTCTCTCACTATTGAAGAGCGTTTAACTGCACTAAGCCTCATGAGGCACATAGAGCCATCGAGCTCTGCTTTAGCACTTCAGATATTAGCTTCTCCTATTGAAGCGATTCGAACACACATGGCTATGCGGGTGCTGATGATCAGCTCAACAAAGGAACTATCGCATGAACTGGAGGTACGAGCAGCTGAGATTCTCTTGCCTCAAGTTGTGCGTGTATGCGGTAGCAATAATAACACTATATTCTTTGAGCGCGTAAACCCACGGGTGTGGGACGAGGTAACCGCCGCCGCACTGTACGCGTATACGCCTCGTTTCTGTGTTGAGCTTTTAAAATTGGCAAACGATGAGAGGTGTGGGGATCGTCAGGAGATACTTGGGTTGCTGAACAGGAAGGTTGTCAGCGAGACAGGGTACGAGAGATTCATCGAATGCCTTGCCCAAGTACAGGACAGTGCAGACTTCACCGAGACAGAGCGAGCTCTTGCTTCGCGGTATTGCCGCGCCCTTGGAGAAGCGCGCCAGATTGGAATCCACTCTCCTTTTCGATTTTCTATAGAGCTTCTTGAGAGAATTGTAGACGACACTCAACTCCGGGCTGATGACAAGCGCCCAGTAGTAGTGGTTAGCTTTGCCAAAGCAGACCACAATCAGGCGTCTGTCTTTTTCAGAAGACAGCTTGAGGAGATGAGCGAACGCGGATTCCGACTGCTTTTTATGGAGCCGGGAGATGAAGAAGAGCTTGTCAGGCAGGCAGGTAGTCTTCATTCGCTTATGACCGCCTCGGGCATCAAGGGCGCCTCGGCAATTTTTATCTTCGGGCATGGCAGCAAGACTAAAATCTCATTGAGCGACAAGAGCTCAGACGAGCTCTACTCAATCGACCCATCAGATCGAGGAGAGCTTGGTGCCTTTGGCGCGCTTTTGCAGCCCGGCGGAGTCGTCGCACATCTTTCATGTGAGAATGGTCGTGGCGGAAAGGGCTCTGGCAACATGGTGGAGTTTCATCGCGACGAGGTATTTCCTCACGCAGGCGAGTTTAAGATCATTGCCCCCCGATCTCCAACCAGTCTACCCGGCGTTCGTGTCATCTACAGCAGAGATGGAGAAATAATAGATGTCATTTTTCCAGTCGAATCATTCAAAGGATAGCGAGCGAGTAAGGCCTCGGTCTGATGAGGCTGCCATTCTAGGCCCCCAAGCCCACGCGGGAGAAGTCGGGGTTTCAATCGGACCGACTGAGTCAATGAGTGCTCCCTCTCCCGAACTAGCTCCGCTATCGTTTGATGCCGATGCTCCGGCACCCGATCAATGTGGGCTATTTATCAGGCCAAATGAGTTTAACCCGCAGAACTTCCACGCGGCACTCCTCGATAGGCAGGGAGTGTATGTCGGTGTTGGAACGTTTCGGGCGCTGGGCGCTATCGGTGTGGGCTCATTCGACTACGGCATTCTTCTCGATTACGACCATGGCACGGTTCTTTTCAACAAAGCGAATCTCTCCCTAATTTGCAGCTCTGCTAGTCGTGTGGAATATCTCGCTCGTCTTTTTCGAGCTCCTATAGATAGGGAAGGCCTCAACGCAATTGACGCATCCTCGGAATCGGCAGCTTGTGCTCTCGGCAAACCAAGCACCAGGCTCGATGATATCTCAGAGGTCAGGCCTCGGCATATATTCTCCGCAAAAGACCTCGTAGAGATACGTGAGGACTTCGCATCACCTGCGCAGTGGCGCGCTACTATTTTTGGAAACGACGCGATATTCGAGAGAGTAAAGAGCATGGCGACCGCAGGTCGAATTGTTGTCGGGTGTGGAGATTTCGTTAATGGCGCAAAGGCGCTTTCCTCGCTTAGTAAAGCTCTTACCGAAAGAGGGCTTTTAATATCTGTTGTAGATCTCTCTAATCTTGCTGCTCATGTGGATCCCGATCGGGCGTTTGCGCCTAATTGGTCCCCCGATGCCACAAGCCCGGCGCCATTACCCCAGAGAGATGCATGGATGCGTCTGTCGTGGAATATCTCGCGGCTTCCAACTACTCGTGACGCCGTCGTCCTCTGTACGGATTTCTACACGATGCCAAGTTGTCGCCCTCGGTTCGCCAGCTGGTCCTACTCAAGCCTCGCGCTTGTGGAGTACGCAAGCGCCCTACGAGAACCTGGCATCGATCAGGCAAAGAGCAGACTTAAAGACATTTCGAATGATTCGTTCATTAACATCACAAGAGACCTAGAGAGCCCTCATATCCGGAGGCACTCTCCCGACTTCATGCGTGCAAAATCGTTCACGTAGTGACGCGAACGAATAGAACTCGGGATGCGATCCCGGGGCTACTTAGCCTGCTCTGTTACCTTAAAGTGTTGGATCCTATCTCGGAACGGATCGTCCGTGAACACTCCGCCTATCATGATGGCAAGCAGTATGAAGGGGATAAGGATGTAGGTCCAAATGATCTTGTTTTCGTATTTGCCGTGCATGAAAACAAGTATGACAAGCGAAGCCTTAATAGAGGCGATAACCATCGCGCCCACGATGTTCCACTTACCCATGTCTATCTTGGCGGCAGCGACCGTTATGATCGTAAGAACCAGCAGCGCCCCGAGCACCTTGGCAAAGGTTTTAACTGGAACGACGTGACCGAGTGTATCGCCATGCGAATGTCCGTCGCCGCTATGAGAATGATCGTGTGAATGTGCCATAACGGTTGCTCCTGTTATTTATCCAACTAGGTAGAGAAGTGGGAAGAGGTAGATCCAGATAAGATCAACTAAGTGCCAATACAACGCGCTCAACTCAACTGGAGTGTAGTACTTACCCGAGAAGCGGTTGTTACGCGCTGGACGGATTCCATACCAAAACATGATCGCCATTCCGATAATGACGTGAAGAGCATGAAGGCCCGTCATGCAGAAGTAGAGACCAAGGAAGTTCTTGTAATGATAGAAGTCTGAGTTCCACACGAACGGGAACATTCCCTCATGAGCCTTGTGTGTGTACTCATAGCTCTTAACAATTAAAAAGCCGAATCCGCACAACAAGCTGTAGGTGAAATTTTTCACTACTCCTCGATTGTCTCCCATCTGAGCCTTTGTAACGGCTACCGCTGCTGTATAGCTGGAGAACAAGAGAATCGCCGTATTGAGCGCACCCGCGCGGAGGTCAAGGTGATGGCTTGCCTCATGAAACTCGTGCAGGTGGTAGTAGCGCATGATGGCGAAGCTACAGAACATCACAGCAAACAGGAGTATCTCAGTCGCGAGGAAAAGCCACATACCAAGCTTGGCAGCCCCGTAGGCTGTTGGCGTGTCCATATGATGAATATGGGGTGGCTCTCCCGGGGGCACATTGTGGTCGACTATTGCCGCATTGCTCATAACGTCCTTGTCAGTTTCTTACGTGATACCCTTACACAAACCTCAATCGTCAACTACGCGTGAGAGTGCGTTCCGTAGTTGTACGGATCGTGATCTACTACTGGCGTTGTCTCAAAGTTCTCATGAACTGGCGGCGAGGCTGTCTGCCACTCCAAACTCGTAGAGTTGTACGGATTACGTGGTGCCTTCACCTTCCCAAACTTAGCTGTCCAGAGGAGGTTCACGAGCGCAAACGTATATCCGAATCCGTTAAGATATGCCCCGATAGTAGAGATGGTGTGTAGCGTCTGGTACTGAACTGGATAGTCATAGTACCGACGTGGCATTCCATCCATACCGAGTATGAATTGTGGGATGAACGTCAGATTAAATCCGAAGAACAGGAATGCGAACGCGATACGCGCCATACGCTCACTGTAAATCTTCCCTGTCATCTTGGGGAACCAGAAGTGAAGCGCGGCGATTAATCCGATTACCGCTCCGCCCTGAATCGTGTAGTGGAAGTGCGCTACGACGAAATAGGTGTCGTGGTAGTAAACATCAACTCCAAGCATCGCGAGGTAAATACCCGTTGTCCCCGCTACCATGAACAGGAATACAAACGCCATTGCGTACAGCATCGGAGTTTTAAACGAGATAGAACCCTTGTACATCGTGCTCACCCAGTTGAACACCTTAACTGCCGTTGGAATGGCGACTAAGAATGTTACAATTGAGAAGAACTTCGCCGAGAAGTCCGATATTCCGGCAACAAACATATGGTGCGCCCATACGATGAAACCAACTGCGGCGATCGCCATAGAGGATATGACCACCATCTTGTAGCCGAAGAGGGGCTTTCTCGAGAACACCGGGATGATCTCTCCAACAACTCCGAACGCTGGTAGCACCATGATGTATACGACAGGGTGCGAGTAGAACCAGAACAGGTGCTCCATGAGAACCGGATCGCCGCCCTTTGTTGGATCAAATATACCGGCTCCAAACGCCCGCTCTGCGATGACAAGTAAGAGCGTCATTCCTACGACGGGCGTGGCGACAGTTTGAATTACAGCGGTAGCGTAGGAAGCCCATACAAACACCGGCAAGCGCATCCAGGTCATGCCTGGCGCTCGAAGCTGATGAATCGTTACGATGAAGTTTAGTCCTGTGAGGATAGACGAGAATCCAAGTACAAACGCCGCAAACACCATCAAGCTTACCGAGGTGTTTGTCGTTGTGCTGTATGGAGCGTAGAAGGTCCAACCCGTATCTACCGGATTGAGCATCGCATAGCCTCCGATCAGGGCTCCGATTACATACACGTAGAAGCTAAAAAGATTTAGCCTTGGAAACGCCACATCCTTCGCTCCGATCATGAGCGGAATAAGGAAGTTTCCTAGCGTCGCTGGAATTCCCGGCACGACGAATAAGAAGATCATGAACACCCCATGCATCGTGAACAGGATGTTGTAGAGATGTGGGTCCTTAATGATCGTCGGCCCAGCAAAAGCGAGCTCCGTTCGCATGATGAGAGCCGCGATGCCTCCTCCGATGAAGAAGATCATTATCGCGAACAGGTAAAGGAAGCAGATCCGCTTATGGTCTGTGGACGTAAGCCACGACCAGATGCCTGTTTTCCAGTTGAGGTAGTTTACCTCGTCGTTCCCGTGAGCTGTCGAAGCGTGCGCTGACATACGTTGTATACCTCTCTCTATTACTGAAGCGTCTTGATGTACTCGATGATGTCGTTAATGTTCTCTTCAGAGAGCTTGCCCTCGTAGATACCCGGCATGATCGGCGGATACCCGGCGACAACCTTCGCTTGAGGCTTCCAGATCGACTCCTTGATATAGGCAGCATCTACGCTAACCTCGGTGCCATCTGCGAGCTTCTCCTTTCGACCCCAAAGACCCTTGAATGATGGACCTGACATTCGGGAACCATCGATGCTGTGACATCCCGAGCACGCATTCGCTGAATCTTGGAACAAAGCCTTGCCGCGATCTGCAGGACTCGCAGCGCTCGCGCCTGCATCTTGCCTCTTCGGAAGAGTTACCTCGGGCTCTATCTTCTGGCTTCCATCAACCGTCTTGATAAATTCGATTATGCTCTCGATCTCAACATCTGAAATCTGCCCATCGTAGCTTGGCATCATGCCAGCACTATATCCGGACACGATTTTCGCTGAGGGATTCAGGATCGATTCCTTGATGTAGTTGTGGTCAGCGACATAACTCTGTCCGTTGGTGAGCGTGCCCTGTCGGTTATAGAGCTTCAACCACGAAGGACCGACCTTGGGTGATCCATCGAGGCTGTGACACGTATTGCAGCTCTTAGCGACATAGAGCTGCTTACCCATATCTGAGGGCTTCATAGCGGCGAGTTTCTTAGCCTCGCTATCATCCGCCAACCAGCGCTCAAACTCGGCGCGAGGAAGCACTTTCAGACGCGCCATCATCTTCGAGTGCTCATTACCGCAGTACTCCGTACAGAAAACTTGAAAGTCTCCGGTCTTGATCGGACGGAACCACTCCTGGGTATATCGGCCCGGGATCACGTCCATCTTTGTACGCATGACTGGTACAAAAAATGAGTGCAATACATCGCGTGATGTCATGATGAGTTTCACCGGCTCACCTACTGGCACCACAAGCTCACTCGTTGTCTTCTTGCCGTTGGAGTACTGGAAGTCCCACGCCCACTTGCGGCCGGTAACATTTACCTCCATGGCGTTGGCTGGCGGAGTGCGTAAATCGACAAAAGAATCATACCCAAGCCAGGCGACCCAGATACACACGAGCGTTGGGAAGACAGTCCAGATAACCTCAAGGGTGTTATTACCCTCGATGGCCGGAGTCTCGTGATCCTTTCCGTTTCGCTGTCTGTAAATGACGGCGAAGTACAACATGACGCCGACGATAAGCACGGTGCAAACAACCGAGATTATGGTTACGACGTCGTGAGCGTAATCAACCTTGTGTGCGAAATCGGATCCCTGCTCGCCTAATAATCCCAACATAGCCCTATCAACCCGTTATACCCGCGCGTCCATTATTCCTATCGGACGCCCCGCTTTATACCCTAACTTCTCGACTCCCTCTGCGCGCATACAGAAGGTACACCAACGCAAGTCCGACGAGCGTTAGCATCCCGCCGATCCGTAATAAACTCACAACTGCCCAGGTGTATTTTCCTTGGAGCGGATCAAATCTGAAACAATAGAGAAGCAGGTGATCAACCGCTGTCCCTATTACTCCTTTCGACGCTTCGACTAACGAAAGCCTCACATCCAGCGGAGTGAACATAATGCCCGTGAAATACTGCGAGATCTCCCCGCTCGGCGTCAATATCATAAGAGCGGCGGAATGTGCAAAATCGTCGCCGTCTTTCATAAACTTAAAACCGAGTTCGTTCATCAGCCCAGACACCTGGGTCTCGCCTCCTACCAGATACTGAATGGAGCTAGCGCTCACTGCGGCCGCTCCTGAGAGGCGATCGCTGAACTTAGCTCGCAGCGCTGCGGCATCTTGCGGGGTTTCCTGTGGATTAAATCCGACTATCAGGAGCGAGAAATCTTTTCCAGACAGCAGCGGCAGCTGATTAAGGAGGTTGTACGTCCCGTCGAGCAGCAAACCACAAAGCCTAGGGCATTTGTAGTAGACTGGCGCGATGACTATGGGCTTACCTGCAATCGCAAAATCCTTTAACTGCCTTCGCTCGCCGCCTGAATTGATAAACTCCCGGCTAAGGTCGACTTTTGTACCCAGCTGTGTGAATACCCCCACCTGATTTTCGAGGACCTCACCCGGCTTTTCGATGGCAAGGCTTGGTACCGCCTGCAGTAGCGTAAGGCCTACGGTCGCCAGCGATGCGGCCGCACTCCGAAAACACCATTTAATTCGATGAGTTAGTAACACGCCTCTTCGAGCCTTGATTGTAATAAACCGCTGTAAGGATGACAGGGGTCCTTAAAAAATTAAAGCCTTCACCATAATATTATTCCATCTGCTCCCAACCATCGCTAGCAAACGCAGCAGATGTTTGACATACAGAGCAAAGGTTTGTATACAGGAAACTATCGCCAATGTTTTTAAACTCCTCAGCTAAGATGTGTCGGCTTACGGCGAAATAGTTGAATAAAGTATACGTCTATTAGTTTTTAGCGTGTCGAGTTTCAAAGGAAGTGCCCTATGGAGATCTGGAAACAGTTTGAAGAGAACGACATCACTCACAGTGCCGCACATCACCTCCTAGCGATCCTCGAGCTGCGTGAGAAGCGTGGCTACGCTCGCGTGACCGATGTCGCCAAGGAGCTACAGATCACAACCGGCAGCGCATCCATCAACCTCAAGGCTCTCAAAGCAAAGAACCTTATCGTGGAAGATGAGAACAAGTTCCTCGCACTATCCGCTGAAGGCGAAGCAATCGCGCGCGCAGTTCATATGCGAAAAAACATCCTCCAGGAGTTCCTCGTCAAAATCCTGAACGTCAGTCCCGAACAGGCAGAGATAGACTCGTGCAAAACAGAGCATCTCATTAGCGCCGAGACCGCGCAGAAACTCCAGCAGTTCACAGAAGTGTACCTCAAAAACACGCCAAAAGCGGCTTAAACCAGACCAAGACGCTCTAGCTGTGCTCTTTGGACTTATACCGCCCAGGCTTATGACTTGCGCGGTTGCCCTTTTTGGTTGCTGGCAGTATGAGTGTTCCGTATGAAAGCAACCCTTAAAGAAGCCCTCAAAGTAGCAATGAAAAGTCAGGATCGCCTCCGCATGGAGACGATTCGTTCCCTGCTTAGCGAAATCCAATATGAGGAGATGAACAAATCAGTCGATGAACTACCCGCAAGTGACATGATTCTTGTTCTTCAACGCGAGCTAAAGAAACGCCAAGAAGCTATCGGATTTGAAGAGCAGGCAAACCGACAAGACGCCAAGGCCAAGCTTCTCAGTGAGATCGCTATCATTGAGACCTTCTTGCCGAAACAGCTGGGGAGTGATGATCTCGAAAAAATCCTCCTTGAGTTTAAAACAAGTACTCCTGGTGCCGCGCTTAACGGCGCGATGAAGTTTCTCAAAGAGAAGTACGCTGGACAATACGATGGCAAGAGCGCCAGCGAGATAGCCAAGCGCGTACTCGGGTAGATTGTGAGCTCGCAGAAGTTCTCCTGGAGGAGCTCACTTCCATATTCAGCGCATGATGTTTTTGGCTGGTACGAGCGCATAGGGGCTTTTGAGAGATTGAATGCGCCGTGGCGGCGCGTGTCGGTTGTGTCTGCAACCCAACCTCTCGCTCTCAACACCGAAGTCGAGATCCGCCTCCCCCTAGTTGGCCCCCTGTCGATACCGTGGCGGTTGCGCCACTCACGATTCGTGAGAAACGAGACATTTCGAGACGAGCAGGTCATGGGGCCATTTAAGACGTGGCAGCACGATCACACCTTCATCGCCGAAGGCGCGTCGCGCAGTACAATGCTAGATGAAATCGCATATTCACTTCCTTGGTTTGGCTGCCCAGCGAATAGTCAAATCCGAGCAGAGCTGGCTCGACTCTTCGCCCATCGCCATGCTGTCCTTCGTAGCGACATGGATCTCCATAGCCGATGGCGAGAACAACCTCGCAAAACGATCTTGATAGCGGGAGGTTCCGGTTTTATTGGCTCGGCGCTTCGGGCGTTTTTAAGCACTGCGGGCCACAACGTCATCTCTCTTGTCAGGAGGCCGGCGCGCGATACGTCGGAACGCTCGTGGTATCCCGAGCGAAATGAACTTGCGCCATCAATGTTCGACAACATTGATGTTGTCATAAACCTCGGAGGAGAAAATATCGCCGCCAAACGCTGGAACGCGACACGCAAAGAATCTCTGCGACGATCGCGAATACAGGGATCGGCGCTCCTCGCAAAGACCATCGCGTCACTAGACAAAAAGCCAGAGCTGGCCATTATGGCATCCGCTATCGGATTCTACGGCGACTGCGACGCTACAATAAAAGACGAGGGCTCATCGCAAGGACATGGATTTCTCGCAGAGCTAGCGAGTGCGTGGGAGGGTGCTACGACTCCCTTAGCCGAGACTGGAGTCCGATTGGTTACCATGCGGATTGGAACGGTTCTTAATCTTGCAGGTGGGGCGCTCGCGAAGATGGTGCCGGCTTTTCTCGGCTGCGTTGGCGGCCCACTTGGCAGAGGAACCCAGTATACGAGCTGGATAGCCTTACAGGATCTCTTGGGTGCGGTTGAGCACATCATGTACACGCCAAGCCTCTCAGGCCCGGTCAATATGGTCTCACCTAGCCCCTGTACCAACACACACTTTTCCAAGGTGCTTGCAGGAGTTCTACGGCGACCTGCCATACTCCGAGCCCCACAACTCATTCTGCGCATGGCCTTTGGCGAATTCGCCTCTGCTGCGCTTTTGGCAAGTTCCCGTGTCGTTCCAAGTCGACTACAGGAGGCAGGCTACGAATTCGTCCTCCCGGATCTGCGCGATGCACTTGTGTTTGAATGCGGACTATCACATCGACCATGATGATAATCATATCGCCCGGCCTCAACTAAGGCATCGTGTGCCCTAGGCACACTATGTCTCCACACTTTTCCAGCTCGATAACAGACTCAGAGATTCGGGGACCCCTTCCCTACCAACAGACCGCGGTTGCGATAGTTACGATCTCATCACTTACCGGCGCTCTTCTCGCACTCGGATTTCAGCGATCGATTGGACTCATTCCGCTATGGGCGCCACTCGTCTTAGTTCCCATTCTTGTGGTTTTGATCTTTCTGCTTGGTGCGAGATATCGCCCGCGCCCGCTACATCAGCCCGGAAAAACCTCAGAGCTCGAGTCAATCTATTCTAACGCCCCACTAGGCCTATGTTCCTTTGACTGCAATCTCGCAATTTCACGCGCCAACCAGACGATGGCGAATTTATTTTCGCGATCTGTCACGAGTATGGATGGTGAAACGCTCGATCGCTGCGCCCCTCAATTCACACACTCATGGCTACCAGCACTCCAAGCCGCATTGAGAAATGAGCCGGGGGATCACCATATCGAGTTCTATGCGGGCCCCACTGGAATAGTCGATGCTCCGGGAATCTGGGGTGCAAACTTCTCTCCTATTATGAGCGATGCTGGGGAGGTTCGTGGCGTCAGCGTGGTCGCAGAAGACCTAACAGAAGAGCGCCGCTTCGCCGAGGAGTACCGGGCTCATCAAATTATTCTTGAGCTTGCCGCGACACTCGCTCCTCTCGATACAATTTGCGATGTATTAGCTACATCGCTTGAAACAATCTTTCCAACCACACTCTGTTACATCGTACGACGGCATGACAACGGCAGGGGAGTTTCGCCTTTTGCAAGAACTTCACTTCCCTGGCTGCGGGAGCTTTTTGCACAAAACTCCGAGCTGCCAAACGGCAGTCATATTTTGAAGCGCTTTTTTGATCCTCCCAAAGAGGTCATTATCTCTGATGTTGCTCAGGAAATATCATGCCCCTTCAGCGAGCGAATGCGCCATCTCGGTATTCGATCGTGCTGGATTAAGCCGATTATGCTCTCTAATGGAAGTGCATGGGGTGCCTGCATACTTAACCATCGGACCATCGCTCTACAACCCAGCGATACGGAGAGGAAACACTTAGATTTACTCCTTCACCTCTTCGCCTCAGTCATTGAGCGCCTTGCTCTTCACAAGCGTCTCGCCTCGACTGCGGAACGATTTGAGTGCGCGGAAAAGGCTGGTAAAATCGGGGTATTCGACTGGAACCCAACAAGCGGCTCCATCGTCTGGAGCCGTCAAATGGAGGTTCTATTTGGTCTTAGCGAAGGCTCATTTGAGGGAACGTTTTCTCACTGGCGTCGCCTTATCGATCCAAGTGATGCACCGAAGGTCCTTGCGACAATCAAGCAACTAATCGCGTGTCGAGAGACCTGGTTTGTGATCGAGCATCGGTTTGCATACTCCAACGGAGAAACCAGGTGGATGGAGGTTCAAGGTTCTCTGAGCTACGACTCGAAAGGCTCTCCGCTTCGAGGCGTCGGTGTCGCAAGTGATATAACGGAGCGCAAGAGAGTCAAAGAACTTGCTCGTCGTGACCAGGAGCGGCTCAATCTAGCTCTCGAAGCCGGCGGGCTTGGTTTCTGGGACTGGCATATTCCAAGCGGAGCTGTCCAATTTGGCGGTAGCTGGGCTGCTATGCTTGGCTATTCGCTCGAGGAATTAGAGCCCTCGGTGGACGCGTGGATTAAGCTCGTACATCCCGATGATCTGGCGGACACCCAGGAAGCACTCAGACGTCACTTTCGCCGCGAAACAACGATCTATGAGAACGAACATCGCCTTAAAAACCATCAGGGAGCTTGGATTTGGGTACTCGATCGAGGTCGTGTCGTTGAGTGGGATGCGCTAGGTAATCCTATTCGTGCTATCGGAATTCACGCCAACATCAACGAGCAGCGCGCAGCTCGAGAAGAGCTCAAGCAAGCCTCGCAGCGAAAGGATGAGTTCCTCGCGACACTTGCACACGAACTTCGCAATCCACTTGCTCCGATAAGAACAGGCTTACAGATCATCCAAAAGGACCCTACCGGCACACGCGCCAGTCAAGCTCGTGATATGATGGAGCGGCAGCTTAATCACATGGTCAGACTTGTAGACGACCTGCTTGACGTCTCAAGAATTACCCGAGGTCAACTAGAATTAAAGAAGGAGCGGTCACTCCTTCAAGAGATCGTATCATTAGCAATTGAATGCAGTATGCCCACCATCGCAGCAGGTGGGCAGCTGCTTCACCAAGATATTCCTGCAGAGCCGATCGCTATCATGGGCGATGCCACTCGGCTTGCACAGCTGATAAGCAACCTCTTAGTAAACGCTGCAAAATATACTCCAGCGGGAGGACAGATATCCTTATCAGCGCACACGCAAGGCGACCGTGTGCTGATACAGGTCTCAGATACTGGAGTTGGGATACCACACGATATGCTTGATTGTGTTTTTGAGATGTTTAGCCAGGTCGACCGAACACTCGAACGCTCTCAGGGAGGTCTTGGAATCGGATTAGCACTTGCTCGAAAAATAGTTGAGATGCACGGTGGGCAGATACAGGCACAAAGCGCAGGAACTGGAAAAGGAAGCATCTTTACGGTCAATCTTCCAAGACTTGTTGAGGAGCCGGTATGCCCACCCACGAGAAACATTAACGCGATTAGCAGCAAGGAGCTTCACGTGAAGAACGTATGTATTATCGACGACAACGTGGATGGCGCCGCAAGCCTTGGCATCTATCTTGAGATGTTGGGGCACCATGTAACTATCTTTCATTCCGGCAACGAAGCGCTAGCGCAGCTACAGGGCGGGCTTCCTGACGTAATCTTTCTTGATGTCGGACTCCCTGGAATGTCGGGCTATGAAGTCGCCAAGGCTATCCGTGCCATGCCTGACGGAAGCCGCCCGCTCGTGGCCGCCGTAACAGGCTGGGGAACCGACGACGACAAGCGCAAAACCGCCGCCGCCGGTTGTGATATTCACTTAACAAAGCCAATTGATCTCACCGAAGTTGACCGCCTTGTAGGCTAGAATTATTGGTAAATTAGGTCTCCTGCCCATCTCCATTCCTGGTGGTGTTAGCTCATCAACCGCCCAAAAACTGTCATGCGCTAGTAAAAATTTGTCACGAGGGCCTGGGGCCCTCGCCAAACGTTTTGTATACTTCCACCAAAGACGCAAACACATCAATGAAACCTAGTGATTCCAACAGTCGGGTAGAGAGTATACTTGAAGAGAGCGCGTACCGTCGGGGCGATCGTACGGCGATCATCGACACCTCTGGCTCCTATTCGTACAACGAGATTCTTTCGGCCTCGCACGATGTAACTTGCTTTCTTCACTCTCAAGGCATCTTGCCAGGCTCGGTAGTTGCTTTTTCAACAGACGCAGCTCGCTGTTTCATTCCAATTCTCTTTGGAATTCTTCGAGCTGATTGTGTCGCTCTTCCTATTGCCCCACACCTGCCAAGTGAAGAGGCGCTATCCTACGCAGATACCGCTGACGTCACAGCAACACTACGAGTATCACCAGATACAAGTGGTGCGTCTTCTCAGCTGTCTCTACCAGGGGGAGCCCGTGCGCACCTGCTAAGGCAGTCGCCCACCAAGCCTAACAGCGTACGAGTGCGTTTTCCAGGCGCTGCTATAATACGTTTCTCATCAGGAACCACGGCGGCACCGAAAGGAGTACTACTATCTCACACAGGCGTTCTAGAGCGTGCTGAGATATCGGAGCGCTCGCTTGCGATTGCATCCGATGACAGGGTTCTTTCAACGCTGTCTCTTTCGTATCACTTTATTGCGTCGGCCATCTCGTTTATCCGCTCAGGCGCCACAATACTTGATGGCGCGGGCCTCTCAGACGAAGCTCTGGTCTACTTTGCACAACGCCACGCGCCGACCATGATGTATGCGGCTCCGTCGCACTATCAGAATTTGTGTGAGCGCGCTCAACCAAAAGTACTTGCATCGCTGCGCCGAGCAATCTCCGCATCTGCGCCGCTGCCGCGAGATATCGCGCGTCTTTTCGAGTCGCGTTTTCATCGCAGGCTCACACAGGTGTACGGAATTATCGAAGTTGGCCTGCCCATCTGGAACGACGATCTCTCTAGCGGCCCAGAGGAACTCGGCAAACCCAAAGAGCCGTATGAATGTCAGGTTGTGGATGAAGGGGGCGTGCCGGTTGCAATCGGTATGTGTGGTGAGCTGGCGGTACGCGGACCAGGCTTGTTTAGTGGCTATATCTTCACTTCAGGGAAAACCACATCACATCGCCCCGATCAGTGGTTTCTGACGGGAGATCTCGTCACTCTTGATGCACGCGGCCTCATACATTTTCAAGGTCGGAAAGGTAGCGCATTCTCCATTGGGGACAATACAATTCATCCAGAACAGATTGAGGCGATTCTCAAGCAAGCTCCCGAGATAGTTGAGGCTCGAGTCTGCGCTGAAGACCATCCAATATTCGGTAGAAGGTTGATAGCTGAAATTGTGCCTGCTAGGCATACCTCTACCCCCGAGCACTCCTGGTATCGTTTGTGTGAACAAGAGCTTCCTGAGCACCTCAGACCGAATGAATTTCGAATTGTTTCAGCGATTCCAAGCACTGGCTCAGGAAAGGTGCTCCGCCATGCACACCCTCATGTTTCGTGATCTGTTTGAGCGATTTCAAGAGCCGATATCAACTCGCACTCTTCCAAACCAGCGCTGCTCGTATCTCCTTACAGAGAGAATCAAGCTCTGCTGTGCTCAGCGGTGGATACGGAGATAGAAGTCTACCTCCCTGTCGAAGCTCGGCATACGTTGCTGGAGTCGAAAGTCGGGTAATCGCTGGCACTTGTTCTGCAGGGGCTCTCCCTACATTATACGCGTCAATTACCTCATCTCGATTTGCTACATCGTTCGAGCCAATCTGGTGAGCTTGACGGAACTCATGCACCACTGCGTGAAGGCGGCTACAGACACGCACGCCATCGCGCATACTCAATAGCTCTCTCATGAGAGCTCCCTGCGAGACCCCCGAGATCGAACTCTCGCTACCTACACGAACTTTGCGAGCGACAGCTTCATTCAATGCAGTTGAAGAGTAGTAGCTCTGAGAGGTGGCAGATGTGGCGCTCATAGTTGTCTCCAAAAGTGTGCTCAGCACATACGTACCGTCAAATGGTACCACGGATGAAAACGCTAACCGACGCTGTCCGAATTGGCTCGATTGCGTCGCGCTGAGGTTGCTTCTGCCATCTAGAGAAATAATCTGCTTCTCCAGATTTGCGGTCAATAGTGCCCAAAACTCAAGAACTTAGCTCTGTAGCTCGACCTCACAAAAGATCGCTGGGGAGTGAATCACAAACCCGCTATAATTGGGGAGAAGGCGGTCTTTCAGAGAGGGGCTTATTTTTTCATACGGCAAGATTTCAAGCGTAGCAGTCGAAGACCAAGCCCTCGCGAAGAAGCGCGAGATGGTTCCTGACCAATACCCCTGCCCTTTGATGTCTGATGAGATTCGAGCTCATGTCGCCAACTTCTCGGCAATAGACTCTAGCATGGAGGATCTCAGTCGAGGGCTCATCTATGTTCGAGAATTTGCGCAGGCCCTTCCCTCAGATACTCGGGCATCTCGGCTACAGGATCTCTCAAGCAAAGCTCTTGGCTTGCTCGCTCAAATACGAAGTGACTTGCACTATTTCGGCAGCGGCTCCTCTCTCTCTGAGACCTCTGAAGATCTCGCGATGGTACAAGAAAATTTACAAGAAAAGCGTCCACACCTCGATGTTGAGAAAAAACTTGATTCAGCAACCACCCAGGTATTACCGCTTTGCGGAGCCGTCGCTACATCGCTTGAGTACTTGGTAGAGTTCTATAAACTCGATCTGCAGTCTTTTGTCCCCTCTCCGCACGAAACGTGGTACCAAAACATTGAGAAGGCGACTAACCGGAGAATCTCAGACGCACAGGCCGCTATCGAAACGCTTCAAGACATTATTCGAAATTGAATCAAGACATCCCGGCCCTTTATCCCCATCTCAACCCGCTTGGTAGTAGATAGTCGAACCTCTGACACGCCGATCTCTGTCTTGTATCGCTCCTGTAAAAAAGACGAGTAGGCCGCGTGAAACTCCTGGGCATCTTGCTCCGATTCCCATCGACTTAACCAGCGAACAATGCGCTGGTCGTCACTCGGTGAATATACGACGAGTCGATCGCCCTTCCAGCCGGTTGAGGCGCGGGTGCGAGTCTCATTCTGCGTTGTGCTATTGCTGAGCAAGCCAGCAATTCCAAACTCACCAATAGTATCGGCGTATTCAACACGTCGATTCGCTATAGGCTGTTCGTCAATAGCGCCGAGCTCCGCATCTGTTGGAATTTCAGGGATGAAGCTACCTGAGAGGTAGTCCTCTGGGTGGAGAATTTCCCGGGTGCTTTGAGGTGGTCGCTGATATATCGAGTCGAGGCCAGCGTATCCCTTTGAGCGTAGCATGGTGTGTGCAAATCGCAGCCCGCTCGTGTAAGGAAAAATAAGCATCGCTTTCAAGCTAGGTGGCACTTCACCTTCTGACCCTCCGATATTCATTCCCAGGATCTGAACCAAGATAGTTGATTCAATATTTTGATCGCTTGCTATCTTCTGCATCCCCTTCAAGCGTCGATCGTTATCCAGCATAACTGCTGTTGCGTCTCCTTCAATCACTGCAGAGTATGCGAGACTTTTGTCTCCGTTATCGGATCTCGCATCAATAAACTTACGCAAATTAAAGTGCTGGTCCTGGAGCGCATGAGTCAGCTCATGAACCGCGACTGTCTCTTGCACGCTAGCTGGCAGCCATGCTGCCATCACGAAACGTCCCGCTTTTGGGTCATAATAACCACCCAATTCACTCACGAGCAGGCGTACTAAGTTTTTTCCATACTCGTAGTCATCCGGGATCATTCCAATCGCCCGATAGGCAAGCTGCTCCATTTCCATCTTTTCGGGCGGTAGCTCAGTGCGGATAGTCTCCTCCAAGAACTCTCTCACTTGTGTCTTATCTTGAGTGACACATGGAACCGACTTTTTTACAGCAAGCCCTCGAATGTCGCTTGCACTGCCAAGAGCACTACTCGACACGGCGCAGAGATCTTCAGAAGATTTAGTCTCCGCTCGTAGTTGCACCTGTTCACACAGAAGCGAAATAAGAAGGCACACTAAACGGGACACTCTCAAGCTCTTCATCTGTCAGACCCCTGGTGGCATATACTCAATTGGCGTCTAGGTGAAACGTGTGGCGCGCCACTATCGCCCAATTAATCCTGCTATTATTCCCCGGAAGGTTGCCGCCCTGACCCTCTCCACTATACACTTATCGGGCGATGTCACAGCAAAACTCACTCTCCATCATAAATGCCCGTGAGAACAACCTCAAAGAGCTCAACATCACGCTTCCACACGATACTTTCATAGCGATTACGGGACTCTCTGGTTCAGGCAAATCCTCCCTCGCGTTCGACACAATCTACGCGGAGGGACAGCGTCGGTACATCGAAACCTTTTCACCCTATACTCGCCAATTCTTCGATAAGGTAAAACGTCCGAAAGTTGATTTCATCAACAATGTACGGCCAGCGATCGCCATTCAGCAGCGCACGAGAATTGTGAATTCTCGGTCAACTGTTGGCTCAATGACAGATATTAACGACTTCCTCAAGATCGTGTGGAGTAATGTAGCCACTCCGGTCTGCCCGATCTGCTCCCTCCCTCTGTCGCGCTGGGACGCATCATCGCTAACCACACTCTTGGATCGCTGGTGTGATACAAAGCGTGACGCAACTTTCATTATCGCCATCACAACTAAAAATTCCAAAGAGCTCGTGGAGCGGCTTCAGATTCTTGGTTACTCACGGTACTTTGACCCCAAGCATGGCAAGCTTATAGATCTAGACGAAACCCCTCCTCCAAAACGGCTACGAGAGGTGCTTGTAGTTGTGGATCGATGCAGGAGTGGCGCTTTTGCTACCAAGCAGATTCGCGACTCGCTGGAGCAAAGTTTTTCAATTGGGAATGGCACGCTTCAAATAATTGAACTTCATCCAAGAGCGAGAAGAGCTCTGGCTCGAGTCTCCGTGAACAATCAGGCCCGTGAGATATCTCCACTTTTTGAGATGTATACATTTTCAACTCACTATCAGTGCGGAGATGGTGAGGTGCGCGTTGAGAGACCAAAGCCCTCCCTATTCTCCTATAATCACCCGATCGGGGCGTGCGAAGAATGCTCAGGTTTTGGCAAAGTTCTCATTATCGACAAGAATCGCTGTGTACCCGATCACAGCAAAACAATCGCTCAGCACGCTGTCGACTGCTGGCGTGGCGCTGCTGCCTCAGGAGAGTTTAAAGATCTGCTCTCCTTCTGCAAACAACAGGGAATTCCAACCGACGTGCCGTGGACAAATCTCTCTCAAGAACAGCACGACCTCATCTTTTCGACCAAGTCTCGCTCATACATTGGGATCTTGCCGTGGTTCGCCTATTTAGAGCGTAAAAAGTACAAGATGCACGTGCGAGTCTTTTTAGCTCGATACCGGGGCCAAGTAGAGTGCCCTACGTGTAAAGGTACTCGTCTAAAACCAGATGCTCTGGCGTATCGAGTTCAAGGGCTAACGATATCAGAGGCATCGGCACTCCCGTTGGAAGAGCTGCTGCCATGGATCAGCGGCGTTCACGCCACTCTCAAAACTTCGAAGAAGCTCGCCAGGCAGCTCGATGATGTGTGCAAGAATATCATTAGTCGGCTTGAATACCTGGTTCGCTTGGGACTGCCTTACTTAACTCTAGATCGTGCGAGTCGCACTCTTTCCGGGGGCGAAACTCAACGAGTTAATCTCGTTTCTGCGCTCGGCAGCAATCTTATATCAACTCAATTTGTTCTTGATGAGCCCTCTGTTGGTTTGCACGCGAGAGATACTGAAGCCCTGATTGCGGCACTCAAAGACCTGGCCGAGCGTGGCAATTCTTTAACTGTTGTAGAGCACGATCCAGACTGCCTTCACGCAGCCGACGCCATACTTGAGCTTGGACCAGAGGCCGGAGAGCGTGGCGGAGAGATCACGTATTTGGGCGGAGAGTCCGGGTGGGCTGGTGTTGGAATGGCGCCATTTTGCGCCTCTCAGAACCGGCCGTCATTTCAAAAAGCTCTCTCTATAAGACGAGCTCGAAATAGAAATTTAAAATCCATTAATGTTGATATTCCCCTGCAAGCATTCGCCTGTCTCACTGGCGTATCTGGCAGCGGCAAGAGCTCTCTTCTCACCGAGGTAATTCAGGCCGCGTATGAGTTACACAAGGGTGTTGTACCTGGAGAAAATCTCCTCGATGCAACGGTCTCTGGGTTTGAAAATGTTGACCAAGTGCTTCTCGTCGATCAAGCACCTCTCTCAAAGACTCCCAGGGCTAATATCGCTACGTACACCAAAATCTGGGATCGTATCAGAGATATCCTCGCCGGCACCGATGCAGCTAAAGCCCGCAGCCTCTCTAAATCATCGTTCTCGTTTAATGTAAGCGCCGGCAGGTGCCAAGCGTGCGAAGGAGCGGGCTTTATCCGTGAGGATATGCAGTTTCTTAGTGATGTATTTATCCAGTGTGAGA
>OMII01000118.1 GCA_900299055.1 Pseudomonadota bacterium
CTTTTTTATCACAAAACTACTCAGCATTCTCAATTTCAAATGAGCCAGCGCCCTAGCCCTACCGTTGAATTCATCGATGTGCACACGGCCTTCGGGCTACACACGGTCCATCGCGGCCTCAACTTCCAGCTTTTCCCCGGCGAGGTTACCACCCTACTCGGTCCAAGCGGCGCCGGAAAAACCATCATTCTCAAGCTAATAATGGGCCTTACATGGGCGAAGCATGGGACAGTGAAAGTCATGGACAAAACCATGGCTGATATCAGCGAGGACGCCCTTCGTGATTTGCGGGTGGACCTGGGGATGCTTTTTCAAGGAGCTGCACTTTTTGATTCATTCTCTGTCTTCGACAACATAGCCTACGGTCTTCGAGAGCGCGGAGAAAAAGATGATCGCGAAGTTGGCCAGATCGTTGAGGAGAAGCTTGCGATGGTTGGTCTGCCTGGAATCGAGCGAAAGTTTCCGCCGCAGCTATCAGGTGGACAAAAAAAACGGGTCGGCCTCGCTCGAGCGCTTGCCTCCTCTCCAAAAGTAATGCTCTATGATGAGCCGACTACTGGCCTCGATCCCACCTCGACTCGCAAAATCGACGAGTTAATCGTCAAGTTTGCCAAGGAAGACGGTATTACGTCTCTTGTTGTTACACATGACATTCAAAGCGCGCGGCGAATATCAGACCGCTGGATGCTACTGTCCAAGGGAGTCATAGCAGCTAACGGTGATGCAGCCAGACTTGAGACAGAGAGTACGGTAGTGTCGGATTTCGTGTCAGGAAACTGGAAGGATGAGGTATGAAAATTAGAAACGAATTGAGAGCTGGCACCTTCGTGCTCATCGGTCTCGTGTCCATCTGCACGTTAATCGTCATCATGGGGCGAGAGCGGCAAATCTTCGCCAGCCAGAGCGCCTACAATGCTATGTTTCATGACGTCAAGGGGCTCTCCGCGGGGGCTCCCGTCCGGATGGGCGGCATACCAATTGGTCGCGTCGATAAAGTCGGCTTCGCCAAAACACCTGGCGACACTCGTGTTCATGTGAAGCTCCTCATTAACGATTCATTCATCGATAGGATTCGCCCGGACTCGAGGGTTTCAATCGACACACAGGGCCTATTGGGCGATCGATTTATTAGCATATCCAGCGGTCACGACACGTATCCCTTACAACCAGGGAGCGAAATAGTTGCCTCAGAGGCGGCCGACCTAGCGCAAGTGCTTGCAAGAGCTCAGACCGCTGTGGATAACACTTCTCAAATCACGGAGCGGATAAATCAGTCTCTCGAGGGATTATCGCCTGAGACGTTTCGTAACATAGCCTCTGCAAGCCAAAGTATCGCAGAGGTTTTTAAGGCCGTTAAATCGGAGGAAGGATTCATTCACAGACTGATTTATTCTGAGAGTGATGGGAAAAAAATTGTTGAGAGCTTAGCCTCTACGTCCAAAGACGTGAGCGCGCTCCTTCACCAGATTCGCTCGGGGTCAGGGATACTACACGCCTTGATCTATACGGAGGGTGGTGACAAAGCGGTCACTCGATTATTTGAAGCTGGGGATAGTGTCGCGGCTGCCAGCGAGTCTATCTCAAGTCTTTTAGCTGCTACCAAAGATGGCAAAGGGCTCCTGCACGACATCATCTATACAGAGGTCGAGCCAGGCGTTATTGCCAAGCGTGCTGAAGAGGTCCTAATCTCGCTCGCGAAAACTGCGCAGAACTTGCGGGCAACCTCAGATGCTCTTGCAAGCGGAACGGGAACGCTGGGCGCACTAATCTTAGACCCTCAACTTTATGACAATCTCGTAGAGGTTACGGATGGAGCTAAGCGGAGTTTCATTCTACGCCAAGCGATACGATCGTCCCTCAAAGAATAGCAATCCTAGCGGAGCGTAGTGGCCACATACTCCTTGAAACGAGTCCCGCGCTGCTCAAAATCAGAGAACTCATCGAAACTCGCACATCCCGGAGTTAGCAGCAGTATCGCGTCGTCGGACTCCTGAATAGTTCGCATACCGCGCTCTGTAGCAGACTGCAAAGAAGGCTCCACACTACAAGTCAATCCATGCGCCTTGCAGTGACTCGCCAAAAGAGGTCCGTCTTTTCCAAAACAGATCAGGGGTAAGACCTGCCCCGGCCCCGACTTAATCGCGCGCAATAATGGATCCCACGAACCAGCTTTCGACAATCCGCCCAGCATGATTACCAGTCTGTGCGAGGGGTATCGCTCTCGAACCGTCATAACCGCCGCTAAAGAAGCAGCAACTGTAGTTGATTTCGAGTCGTTGAAAACCAGGCCTCGACCACCGTGAGACACGGGTTCGAGTCGATGCTCTAAGGGGGCAAAGGAATCGAGTCCTAGTTGAATAACAGTTTGAGACACCCCCAGCCTACGCGCAGCCAGGATTGCAGCGGCGCAGTTGAATCGATTGTGCAAACCCATCAAGTGGCTTGTCTCCATACTGTACGACTCGAGCGATTCACCGACCCTGCACTGAATGTGCGAAGGGCCTGCAACGTGGGCCCAGTCATCTCCCGCTTTTTGGAGCTCAGAAATCGGCGCCTGGCCAAATACAGCGCGTTTCGCTTTGCTTTGACGGGCGAGAGACATGACTAATGAGTCATCTGCATTCACCACGAGGTAATCACTTGAATCCTGAAGAGCCAGAACTCTACCCTTCGCAGCTGCATATCTCTCCATGGTGCCATGTCGCTCGAGGTGATTCTCAGAGATATTCAACACAACGCTAACAATAGGCTTAAGAACTGTGCACGCCTCTAATTGATAGCTTGAAGCCTCGACTACCAGCGTCGAACGACACTTCGGGTCTTGCCGTTCGAAAATTTCCTCTGATGATATTACTGGCGTACCAACGTTCCCACACAAACGAGCCTTTACGCCGCCTTGATGAAGGATGTGCGCAAGAAGCGACACGGTAGTGCTCTTCCCATTACTGCCGGTTACGACAACAGCAGGCCCCCCATGCAACTCGATTCCCAGCTCCAACTCGGACACATACGGCACCCCTAATCTACGCACTGTACCCACGATCGCCGATTCAAGGGGCACACCAGGACTTAAAACAACTAGACCAACGTCAGCGAGCAAGGGAACAACCTGCTCACCATCAACACCAAAGTGAACCTCGACGCCATTAGCACGCAAGTGCGGCAGCGAAGCACTAAACTTTGACTTCTGGGTGAACACCGACTCAGCCTGTCGCTCGCACACAACTACTCGCAATCCAACTCGAGCAAGAAATGTTGCACTCTCGACGCCACTAATACCGAGCCCGACTACTAACACTTTTTTTCGCTGCTCCCGCAGCGAGGTAAGAGTTTGCTGGAAAGACATACGCTACCGTAACTTCAAGGAAGTAAGGGAAACTATCGCCAAGACGATCGAGATAATCCAAAAGCGCACTATAATTTTGGGCTCCGCCCAGCCCGCCAGCTCAAAGTGATGATGGATCGGCGCCATCTTAAAGACGCGTCGCTTCGTAAGTTTGTAGTAATACCGCTGTATGACCACAGACGCTGCCTCCATTACAAAAACACCGCCCGCTACCACTAGGATGAGCTCCTGTTTAACGAGCACCGCGATGAAGCCTAGCGTTCCGCCGAGCGCCATAGAACCCGTGTCACCCATAAACACCTGCGCTGGAAATGTATTGTACCAAAGGAAACCAAGACCCGCGGCGAACATACTTGCCAAGATAATAGCGATCTCTCCCGCCCCACTTTCATAATGAATACCCAAGTACTCGGCGTAGATTGCGTTACCCGCCAGATATGCGAAGACCGCATAGGTGCAAGCGACGGTCATCACTGGCCCGATCGCTAGGCCGTCGAGCCCGTCGGTAAAATTTACTGCGTTAGAGGTCGCGGTGAGAACGAAAGCCGAGAAGAGCACAAAACCGACCACACCCAGGTGTATGGTAACGTCTTTCAGAAACGGTATGTACAAATCCGTTGAAACTCCGCCAATACACAAAACTGTCGCTGCCGCTGCGCCCAGAGCAACTTGAACAATTAGCTTGCCGCGTTCAGAGAGACCTTTTGAGTCCTGCTTCTCGATCTTCTTCCAGTCATCAACAAAACCAAGATACGCGAATCCCACCATGATTAGTACGGTAAGCCACACCTTAAGATTTGTAAGGTCCGCTAAAAGAAGTGTCGACGTCAGGACCGCAGCTACTACGACCATCCCTCCCATCGTGGGCGTTCCCCTCTTACCCTCGTGCGCCTTGGGCCCGTCGTCTCGAATGGGCTGTCCTCCAACTCCACGATTCTGTAACCAGCGAATAAATACAGGTTGCAAAACGAGCACAAAAACAAATGCGAACAGAAAAGCGACCATAGCTCGAAAGGTCTGATACTTAAAAACGTTCAGCCAACTTACAGAACCATGGAGCGAAAAAAGAAGATGATACAGCACCGCGGAAACCTCACCGATATGAACGAATCAAGAGTTAGCCCCCGAACCTGAAGCCATACGACTGCCAGGGCGGAGCAACTGCAAGGGAACACTACCCTGAATGGCGCGGCAGAAACAGTCTTGATGAGGTCCTCGAGGGCCTGTTTTCAATACGTTGAACCACCAGAACTATCGACACTATTTTTTCTGAAGCAAACTCGCTCGTTACGCGGATGGAACGTATGGGACTCTCTTTTTTGGGCGCAAGGCGCCGACCTACCTATGGCACATACACGACTTCTCATCATAGCCCTGTCGATAGTCAATGTGTTCGGGCTAGCAGCCTGCACAAAGGATTCAACTGACAGCAATAGTTCAACCTCAACCACCACCGGAGAGCTTCGAACCGATTGCGGCACCGTATTTAATGGCAAAATCGCCAATCCTCCAAAGACCAGCAAAGCACAGGTCGGACCAGTTCGGTTTATCGGGGCCAATCTCGTATCAATGAAGCTCAGAGACGGCGAGCAGCTCATAAAACTACACGGGCTCGGTGTCCCCTATGAAGACTACAAGAGCTCGGGGGCTAAAACTGTCATCAATGATCTAGCCAGCGAGGGAGACGCGCTTTTCTACATCGCCACCGAGGATTGCGCTGTCACATTAAGCGACGGCGGTAAGGGTGTAATAGGTCAGGTATTTTCGGCAAAAGGCAAGAGCTTCTCAGAAACTCTGATTAAGAAAGGCTACGCGCAAGTTTCGTCAGACAGCTGCCAAGGCAGCCTGATCTCCCAATGCTACTCAGACCTACAGGACCAGACCGCGCAAACAATCGCCGGCGAACTTACTGAGTTTCTCTGGAAGCCGGCCTCGGACAGTAACGGTAAGCTAGCGGTCCATACAGGCCCCTACGACACAAACGTCATCGTAAACGGTGAAACTGGCTCGAATCAGGGTGGCGGAAACGGGTTTGGCAGCCTTGCTCGTTTCAGCAAGCCCGGCTGCTCCTATGGAGCCAATGTTAGGGTTCAGGTGCTGAGTCAGACAGGGGCGGCGTACTTCTACAAGGGTCAGCCTTTCATAACGATTCCAAATGGTTGCCAACGCTATGCGATCAAAGGCGGGACCCTGGCCCCCGACAGTAAATAGGTCCTTGGCTAGTCTGTGGCCAGCGCTAACCTTTGTCACTTTGCGATTTGATATAGGCCCCTAGCACCATGTATGCTGGGCGCCCATGGAAGAAAGACTAATTAACTCCCTCAAGCTGCCGGAAGATCTTCGCACTCTCACCACTGAGGAGCTTGAGCGGGTATGTCAGGAGTTGCGCAATGAACTCATCGACACCGTAAGTCGTTCGGGCGGGCACTTCGCCTCCAGTCTTGGCACCACTGAAATAACGGTCGCACTGCACAAAGTTTTTGATACCCCCCACGACCGCATCGTGTGGGACGTCGGACATCAAGCCTACATCCATAAAATGCTCACCGGTCGTCGGCAGCAAATGGGCGGTATTCGTACCAAAGACGGAATCTCGGGATTCTTGAAGAGAAATGAAAGTCCATTTGACTCATTTGGTGCTGGTCACGCCGGCACGAGTATTTCTGCTGCCGTCGGTATGAGAGTCGCACTTGACTCTGTTGCGCCCGATCGATTCGTCACTGCGGTAATTGGAGACGGCTCTCTCACTTCAGGGATGGTGTTCGAGGCCCTTAATCACGCGGGAGACCTAGGACTGAAGCGATTCATCGTTGTGCTTAATGACAATGAGATGTCGATCTCGAAAAACGTTGGTGCTCTCAGCTGGCTCTTTTCTAGAACCCTTACTGGTGAGAGATCCTCCAGAGCTCGAGAGACCGTAAAAAACCTTCACAAGCGGGGTTATATTCCTGATCTACTCTTTCGGGCGGTTGATCGAGCGGAGGAAGTAACGCAGGGATTCTTCTCTACACCTGCCATGCTGTTTGAGGCTTTCGGGTTTCGCTACATAGGTCCGGTCGACGGCCATAATGTGCCAGCTCTACTCCAAGCGCTTGAAAATGCGAAACTTCAGGACATCCCCACTATTGTCCACTGCCACACGGTTAAAGGAAAAGGCTACGAACCTGCCGAGGGCGATCCTATCCTGTGGCACGGAGTGGCACCTTTTGACCGAACCAAGGGAGTGTTTCAACCAAGTTCGTCAACCACACCTCCAAAGAAGCTTCCAACCTACACCGGCGTATTTGCCGATACGGTAAGCTCCATGGCACAAGTGGACCCGTCCATTCGCGCTATTACCGCCGCTATGCCGAGTGGAACTGGATTGGACAAGGTTCAGCAGGCGGCACCTCATCAGGTTTACGATGTAGGCATCTGCGAACAGCACGCGGTAACCTACGCCGCAGGACTGGCATGCGAAGGGATGAAGCCGATCGTGGCGATCTACTCGACCTTCCTGCAGCGAGCATATGATCAAATCGTCCACGATGTGTGTATTCAAAAACTCCCAGTAACGTTCGCAATCGACCGTGGTGGAGTTGTCGGGAATGATGGAGAGACTCACCAGGGGGTTTTCGACATCGGATACCTTCGAAGTATTCCTCACATGACGGTCATGTCACCCAAGGACGAAAACGAGCTGCGCCATATGTTGTTTACGGCGGTGAATTTAGGAGCTCCTGCGGCGGTGCGCTACCCACGCGGAAATGGGACCGGCGCGCAAATGGACGAACAACTGCGCAAACTCGCCGTCGGCAAAGCCGAAGTAATCCGACGTGGTCAGGATGCGCTACTTGTGTGCTTCGGTCCAATTATCACCAATGCGCTCCTCGCCGCAGACAAGCTCCAGGCGGAACTCGGCATAACGTGCACTATCATCAACGCCCGCTTTGCCAAACCGCTCGATGAGAAGCTCTTAGCAGCAGAGCTCCCGAACTACAAAGTAGTGTGTACCGTAGAGGATCACTCGATTGCGGGGGGCTTCGGCTCGGCAGTAATAGAATTTGCACAGGTACACGACGTCCGGCTGCAAACAAACGTACATCGATTCGGCGTTGGCGACTCTTTCGTCACGCACGCTAGCCAAGCAGAGCAACACACGATGAATGGCTATGATAGTGACAGCATCTTCGCGCACATTCAGGCCCAGCTGGGAGCAACCCGCAAAGTTGCCTAGGTGCCCGATACTACTGTTCTCCGTCACGACAGTGTAGCGTGCCGCTACAGCTACAGACCCTAAGAGGCTCGTATTTTCAGCTAGTTACGCTAGGCACACTTTGTGAAAAATCCCTAGTAAACCTGAAGCACAAAGGAGCGTTATGCGGATATATGATCAAGCAGCTAATCGCGGTAAGTCACCTCGTTTTGCGGAGCTATTTAAGGAATTCGGAGTACCAGACATGGGTCGTTCACAGGGTGGAGATTTCACAAGAAACTTTTTGAGCTTACAGCTCCAGCTCCAGACGTTGATGGAGGGAGTAGGTGGGGACGGCACTGCTTCGTTGCTCGACAACCTGGCCCAGCTCTCTGAATCGGAACGCACCAAGATTATACCTCTTCTGTCTCGTGTCGTTGGTCGGCTCGCGCAAGGTGACAAGCGCTTATTTACTGACGATGATAGAGCTTTAAAAGATTTCGAAGACTCTCTCTTCGAGAGTATCGTAACCTCACTGGGTCATAGCGCTAACAACGATGAGTTCCCGCATAGCAAGCGCAAACTTGAGGTAGTGTCTGGCGGGAAGACTCCAAGTTCAATGCTGGCGATCAAAAAGCACGTGAAAGCCCCGAGCCTGATCGACCTCGCAAAGGCTCGAGAGAGTCGCCGACATCGCATGGACACTCCCCCAAACGACGCAAGCTAAAACAAAAGAGAAGGACAAGAGCCTCCCATCAGGCGGCAGATTGCCACGCGATGAGAGGCGCCTTCACGAGCTCCTGTAAAGGAGAATCTGATTACTTCTTCAGGTTAAGGCGAGATTGTCCAGCAGCCGAACCCCATCCACTCGCGCAACTACTAGAATGCGACAGGCCCCGCGAACCTTCTGTACAGGCTCAAGCGTGGCTTCATCGACTACCGTGGCATAATCAATGATCGGCTGAGGCATTTGGCGTATACTCGTTTTTACGATCTCTTCTAGCACCGCGGCACTCAACTCCCCTCGACGAAAGGAATCGCGAGCCGCATACAGTCCCCTACTAATAAGCAATGCATGCGTTCTTCCTTCCGGCGATAGCCGTGCATTTCGAGAGCTCAAAGCAAGTCCATCTGCATCGCGCACAATCGCCCCTCGCAGAATCCTCACAGGCAACTTCAAATCGGCGACCATCCGCTCTATCAGCGCAAGCTGCTGAAAGTCTTTTTCGCCAAATATAGCAACATCCGGGGCGACCGCGTTGAACAACATGGCTACCACAGTCGCCACACCGGAAAAGTGCCCGGGTCTCAGCGCTCCTTCAAAAGGCTTTGCTACCTCCGACACGCTCACGCTGGTCTGAAATCCTGCGGGGTACATCTCCTCTACGTGAGGCGCAAACAATACGTCGACACCTTCTTGTTGGAGCAGCTCTTTATCGCGCTCGACGTTAATGATGTAAGCTCGATAATCGTTGATGTCATTAAACTGCGTTGGATTAACAAAGATCGAGCACACCCGCACCTCACAATGTGTGCGAAGCTCTCGGGCTAGTGAGAGATGTCCGTCATGAAGGGCACCCATGGTGGGCACGAAGCCAACCGAAGCCCCGTTAGATCTCAATGAACTGAGCACCGTCCTCAAATCTCGTACTGTCTCGACCGTCTTCATGGAGCTCTCGATTACAGGTTTGCGTCCCAATCATAGGCAGGCTAGCATTTCTGCTACTAACGATAACTCCTCTCGACCGGGGAGTTCCACCTTCTGTCCCTGCGACAGAAGGGAACAGTAACAAAAAAGACACCGAGAGTCAGCGGCACGCGATGTCCCATCTGAAATATATGCGAGTACCCCACACGCCGGCGAAAAAGCACACCTGTGCTATTCTTTGCAGTGTCTGCCTAGCAATCAGCGGATGCTGGGGCGCGAGCGATTCTGACGTCGAGCCGGACCTTGAGCCCAAGGAGCTTACGACTAAGGAAGACGCACTCACAACCGAAGTGCCTGAATTTGACCTCGTGAGGCTTTCCAAAAAGCTTTATCAGGTCGGGATGTACACAGTCGCGCGGGACTCCTTCAGTTCACTTAAGGATCGGTACCCGCTTGGTGCATATTCAACCTTCGCGGAGATAAAGCTTGCAGACACCTATTTCTTTAATCGGGAATATAACGACGCAGCGAAGAGTTATGAGAGTTTTTTAAAGAATTTCCCCGGCCATACAGATGCTGCTTACGTAAAGCTTCAAGCCGCTCGGAGTCATGTCGCGTCATCGCGCGGTGGCGGTCGAGACAGACAACCTCTCGAGCGAGGGCTAGCGCTTTTCGATGAAATCATAAAAGAGTTTCCCGGCACCACGTACGCGGATATAGCAAAAGATGAACGCGCGCCGGTCGTTACCCAATTATCCTCCTACGACACAGAAATTATTGATTTCTACCAAAAACTCGGCAACGAGCCCGCAGTCAAAGATCGTCAACAGAAGTTTCAAGCAAGATGGGGTGCGCAAATACCCCACGATCCTAAGGGATCAGGAGCGCCAGCAAAGAGTCAGGTAGCACTCGCCAGCCTTTCAGGGGTTGCGTCCCCTCCCCGACCCGCTGAAACCACCGAAAAAGAGCTGCACAAAGGTGCGGACGTTGCGCCAGCAAGCGCCCCATCCGACCTGCGCGAGGGCTGGATTGTGATACAGAGCGTTTCCTGCCATACAGGCGATATACCCTTCGGAGCGGTTGAGCTCACCCAGCTGCCCGCCAACCTCCGGCACACAGAGACGACACCTCAGGATTTTAGCCCAGACGATGGGGTTATTATTCTCTCCGGACTTCAGCTAACCGCCCGCCAACGACGGTTCACCTGTTTCACGACGGACGACCTTGAGATACGCGAGAACGGAGATCTTGCGTTGAGCTCCGAGAAGTCAGTCACCGTATCGGTCGTCGAAAATCCGCCTCGGATTCTTCTCTCGCCAAGGAACAACTAACGACGGCGACAGCATACCGGTCTATCGGTAGCGCCAGATGATAAACCCCTTGAGTCGTTGATGAACCAGCTTGAAAATTGATCCAACCTAAAACCCTCGACCCTCATCTTACCACCGTGGGCAGAAATAGGATCAGACGCAGTCCGTGTTCGTGAAATGTCGTGTGCGAACCGACGGTTTTAGCCTGTTGCCCTTGGTAGAAACCGATTATTATTGGTTTTTTACCTCCTAACGGTAGGAACACAGTGAAAGAGACGCTCTCGATTTCTGGCTTACGCGAGCTCGACTACAACGTCGTTATCGCGCGCCTCATGCGGCGACAGAATATCTCGATCATGGTTCGTGGCGTCCAAACAACGTCTTCCCTTTTCGTTCTAGCTTGTGGTGTCTTGTTAGTAGTCGTCGTAGCAGGCGACTTTTTGACCAAGCTGGGGCTCGATAAAGAGTTGGAACAGCGAGTGTCACAGGTCAGCAAATTGGCCGCTGGCGCATCCTCGCAGCAGATCTCGGGAACCAAGGACTGGGACGTCCTCGCGCAACGCAAACCTTTTGGACCGCTAGGCCGTCCATCCGCCACAGCTCCAGCGGTAGCAACACCACCACCATCCCCCCTCATGCTGGCGCTAATCGGAACATTTATCACTTCTGGACAGGAGCCGTACGCCATTATCGAGGATAAAAAGAAACAATCTCAGGAGATGTTTCTTCTTAACCAATCCGTCTTCGATCAAGCCACTCTTAAGAAGATCTATCAGGACAGGGTGGAGGTCGAGCGCAATGGTAGACTAGAAACTTTGCGCCTAGACGAACTCGGGGGTGGCCCCTCACCTTCAAACGCGCCCGATGGGGATGAGTTTGTTGTCGAAGAAGCTGAACTCGACAAGGGTCTTGAAAATTTACCACTTCTTCTGACACAAGCTCGGGCGGTGCCCTACTTTAAAGACGGTCGCTCCATCGGACTTCGCTTGTTCGCTATTAAAACAGGGAGTCTCTACGAAAAAGTTGGGCTGAAGAATGGTGACATTCTAAAGACGATCAATGGGAATAATCTCGGGGATATTTCGCAGGCTCTCAAGCTGTTTGAGCAGCTAAAGCAGGAACGATCAATCAATCTCGTTTTAGAGCGAGAGAAGCAGGACAGGGAATTTAAGTACACAATTCGATAACAACGACAGGCATTATGAGAACGAAGATTAGCACCCTCCTTATCAGCGCCGCGCTCATCTGGCATCCGGTTAACGCTCTCGGACAGGGCGCGCCTCAAGGGGAAACTGGACAAGGCGAACAGGAGTATGCAAAGGACTCCAACACAGAAATTAACGTTAAAAATGCCGACATCGCCGCGATCGTTCGAATTTTCTCTCGAAAGACCAGGCGAAACTACATCCTCGATGAAAAAGTTCGAGGAAAGGTATCAATCTATCTTCCCGGCAAGGTGTCGGCAGAAGAGTCGTTACGGATCCTCGATTCCGTTCTTGCGTTGAAGGGATTCTCCGCTGTGCCCATCGGGGAGAACCTATGGAAAATAGTGCCAGCTAAAGAAGCGCGCCAGTCGACGATCCCCACTCGCACCGATGGTCGCATCGCCAATCCATCGTCTTCGGTAGTCACGAGACTCGTTTCACTGAAATACGTTGCGGCTCAAGACGTACAACAGATCGTCTCACAGCTGGTCTCAGCTGACGGCCTAGTAAACGCCTACACAGGGACCAATTCACTCATTCTCATCGACGCAGAAGATAATATTGAACGCCTTTTGCGCATTATCGATGAGCTTGATGTCCCCTTCTCCAATCGCGAGATGACGATTATTCCTGTCCAACACGCTGACGTCGAGGATATAGCTCAAAAGCTTAACGACATACTCGGTGAAAGCGCAAAGAAAGACGCTGCCCCAGCCGACCAAGTGCGTGCAAGCATGGCGGATGGAACGATTCCACAGCCTGGTGCGGGAGCACAGTCTATTCGGGCGGGTGGGAAAACAATCTCTGCTCGCGGACTATCGCCGAAAATTATCCCTGACCAACGCACGAATTCAGTGATCGTTGTAGCTGACGATGAGACTACGGCGCGCATAAGAGCCCTCATAGCGCAGCTGGATAGCAAGGTAGATCTGTCAGGTAACAAGTTCTATGTGTACAGATGTCAACACGCCAACGCGGAGGAACTCGCTCAAGTTCTAGCTGGTCTCGTTGGTGGAGGATCCGGCGGAACTGGAGCGTCGGGAGGATCCCTCGGCGCTGGTAGACAACAGGGGGGCAACGGCCTTTCCGGTGGTGCATTTGGTTCCAACACAAATAGTATGCAGAACAGTCAGAGTCCGTTCGGCACGCAGAGCAAGCGCCGTTCAGGTGGCTCTTCCACGGGGCCTGGCCTTTCAGGAGGCGGAGGTGGTGGAAATAAACTTGGAGTGACATCAACACAACTCGGAGAGAACATCTCCATTACGGCAGACCCAGCGACCAACTCTCTTA
>OMII01000119.1 GCA_900299055.1 Pseudomonadota bacterium
ATTAGTCCTGTTGGAAGCAGAGCAACCAACGAGAGGAAAAAAGCGAACCCGCCGACAACATCACCCGTAGTGTCTTTTTGTTGTTTTGATTTTTTTTCGCTCGAACCGACCACGGACGCTCACTAAAATCCGAAGACTTTTCCAATGCCCTTTCCTAGGCCTTTTGCTGCTCCCGTGCCTCCCTTGAGCGCTCCACTCAGCGTTTCTCTTACTGTACCAACTGCCGCCCGCTGAGCTATGTCCGTTAGGTCGGGAAGTACGACAACCGCAGGAGCTGTGCCTTTGACCAAGAGTGGGAACGCCAGGCGCCCTTCCTTGTTCAAGAGGGGCTTCATTTCAAGAACTCGGGCAGTTATTGCGTTGGAGAGGTCCGGAGCGAACGCGATAGTGGCCTTAAGGTCGAGCTTTCCTTCGATCGCTACGGAGCCCTGGCTAGTCAGGGAAAAGATGTCTGCCATGAGAATGAGTTCGCTAAGCTGAATTACTCCTTTGCTAATTGCAAACTTGGCACTTAGTTCGCGTACAACTGTATCGGGGGAGCTAAAGTACTTCTCAAACTCCGGCGGAACTCTCTTCCGGAGGTTGCCTGAGATGAAAGGGAGGCCATCAATGTTTGACATGACCTGATTTGCGATATTAAACCCCTTGAGAATTCCGTCTTTCATCACCATTGCGCCGCTACCAGAAACAGTGCGAGCAGCATTCGAGGGAAGTATGTCTGAGAACTGTCCATTAAATGAGGAAAGGGTGCCTTGAATTGTGCGAGCTAAGCTAGGAGATGCAACGGTGAAAAGTTGGGCGAGCGAAAGGGACCTTGCTGAAGGCGTTGTTTTGAGTGTTTGTGCCGTAAGTGACAGAGTTCCTGGCAGAGAGGATTCTCCTCCGAAGCCGACGATTTTACACGAGGTGAGTGATAATTCCTGTGGCGTCACACGCCCTGATACAGAGACTTGAAGCGGGTTGTTCTCAACGTTCATGGTTAGAGAGGGGGCGGCGACTACTAAGTCGGACGGGGATCCAGTCACTGATATGGAGCCGCGTATACCGGACACTTTTGGGCTCTGTGGCTGTGAGTAGCTGATATCCTTTAGGTCGATCGTTCCCCCTAGTTTGATAGGCGCGGCTCCTTGAAGATCAATGTTCATTTTCATGCCGAGAGCGCCGGTTACTGGCTGTGGAGGCAGAGTGGGCACGACTGAAGTGGCGATTGTCATCAAGGTGGGAATTGTGAGCGACGTAGATGCAAGCTGCAGTGAGCTAGGTGCTTGCCCCCTCTTGATCGAGCCCGATAAGCGAATATCCCCCGCTGTTGTCTTAAGCGTGCTCGAACCGACCCGAAGCGTGTCATCGACTTTGAATAACGATACATCACTGAAGTGTAGTTCAAGATTGTGCTTGGATAGAGCTCTCATGGAGAGGGAGCCTGCACCGAGAAGTATGGCACTACCCTCGAGTGCTATAGAACTATTGGCATTAATAGAGTCGATTGTGTGTGATGCGTTCGCTATGCGGTCCTCAAACTTCACGGCGCCGTCATTAATCTCAAAAGAGTGGATATCAACTTTGAAATTACTCGCGGTCGAGGCGCTGGGGCCAGTACTGTTCGATGCCACCGGTGACTGCGGGTTGCTCGGGCCGCTGCGAAGCCCACGAACAGAAATGCCTTGGGCGTCCCGAATTATGGTAACGCGCGGAGCGTTGATCGCAATCGACGATAGCTCGACGCGCTTAGAGAGAAGGGGCGCTAGGGCTGCCTTAGCTTCGATAGAGCCGACCGAGAGGTCAGAAGCGGCACCGTTGCTGCTCTGAACGGTGACCGAATTGACAGATAGCGTGGTGGAGGGAAGAAGCGATACGGAGATGGTTCCTAACGTGACCCTAGCCCCGACCGCAGCAGAGAGTGACTGCTCGATGGTAGGCTTGTATGACTCCACAATTGCACCGATCTTCCAGGCGGCAATTCCGATCGCCACGGCGATAAGTGCTGTGAGGGAAAGAAGAGCTATCGTAAGCTTTTTCATAAAAAATCTGTGCTAGTCGATTCGACGAGGATACGAAGTAACTAGTGGGCCCGCAAGGAAGGTAAGAGACCGTCAGGTGCTGGGTCTGGGTGTGAGGTATTCACGCATTCGGGGACGGACCGTAAACACCCTATTTGTCGACAGGGGGCCTCGTGCTAGAAACAGCCAGATCGTAATGAGGCGGGAGGGGCTATGAAAAACATGAGATTTCACCTTTTAGGAAGCCTTGGCCTCGTAATAGTCGGGCTAGTGAGCTGTGGGGGGAAGCAAGAAGCTAGCGCTCCGCCGGCACCGGTAGTAAAAGTCGCGACCGTGGCGCGGCGTGATGTGCCCCTGTCTCGAGAATTTGTGGGTCGTACTGTAGGCTCAGTGGATGCGACGGTACGAACGCGTGTGCAGGGGGTCCTTACCGAAGTTCTATTCCAAGAGGGGCGTGAAGTTACTGAGGGGCAGTTGTTGTACAAGATTGACCCTGCGCCGTTTCAGGCGAAAGTGGCAGCTGCGAAGGGGCAGCTTGCCGAAGCGCAAACTAAGTTAGTTCAAACTGAAGCCGATTTGGGCCGGATAAGACCGCTTGCAGCGATTGATGCTGTCAGCAAGAGGGATCTTGATAAGGCGATAGCGGCCAAGGGTGTTGCTGAGGGTGCGGTAGATGCCGCGAAGGCGCAAGTTGACGCAGCGCAGATAGAATTAGGGTACACCCAAATTACGTCTCCAGTATCCGGCACCATAGGGATTTCTCAAGCCAAAGTGGGAGAAGTGGTGGGTGGCGCAGGTCGCACAATAGTTCTCAATACGGTATCCAAGCTTGATCCAATACACGTTCAGTTTTCGGTCACGGAGAAGGAGTACTTATACTTTGCGCGACTCGCTCAGGAATCAGGCCAGGGACAGAAACGATATAGCCTCGAGATGATTCTAGCAGACGGCTCCGTCCATCCGGATCGCGGCGAGGTAGTGAAGGTCGATCGTGGTGTCGATGCCGCCTCGGGCGCGATCGCTGTTGAGGCTTCTTTTCCCAATACGACAAAGCTCCTTCGACCCGGGCTCTTTGCTAAAATTCGGACGGTAGCTGAGATTAGGCAAGGGGTGGTGGTCGTTCCAAGGGACGCAGTAAAGGAGCTGCAAGGAACTTTTCAGGTGTTCGTCGTGGACTCGACTGGAAAAGTAGAGCAGCGAGATGTGCAGGTCGGGCCCACATCTGGCGACTTTCAGGTAGTGGAAGCGGGCCTTGAGTCCGGTGAAACAATAGCAGTTGAGGGCATTCAACGGTTGCGAACCGGACAGACGATAGAGCCAAAGAGGAGCTAGTGCTTGTATGACTCATCCACCAGCGCCCGACTCTGCCGAGTTCTTCTTCGTCCGTCGCCCTACAGTGGCGATCGTTTTATCGATTGTCTTAGTTATTTTTGGCTTAGTGACGCTACGTGGGCTCCCCATATCGCAGTATCCGAACGTAATTCCTCCTGAAGTCCAGATAAATGCTTCGTATCCAGGAGCCAACGCGCTCTCTGTTGAGCAATCCGTGACGACTCCGCTTGAGCAGCAGATCAATGGCGTAGAGAACATGATCTATATGCGAAGTATAAACGCCAATGATGGAACGGCGAGCGTCCGCGTTGATTTCGAGGTCGGAACTGATCTCGATATGGCAAACGTCCTTGTGCAGAACAGGGTAGCGCAGGCTCAGTCAAGCCTGCCGGACTCAGTAAAGCGCTTAGGGGTTACGGTAAAAAAATCTCTTTCATTCCCTCTCGTGTTGGTTACGGTACGTTCGAAAGATGGACGGTACGACAGCGCGTTTCTGAACAACTACGCGACGATTAATATCACCGACGCACTGGCCCGCATAAACGGTGTTGGTCAAGTCAATCAATTTGGCGGCAGTGATTACGCAATGCGAGTTTGGGTCAAGCCAGATCATCTAGCCAAGCTCGGCGTCACGGTTACGGAGATTACCCAAGCGATTCAACAGCAGAACGTGATCGCTCCGGCGGGGCAGATTGGCGGAGCTCCCGCACCTCAAGGGACACAGTTTTCGTATGTAGTGAGGACGCAGGATCGTCTTCAACGACCTGAGGAGTTCGGTGAGATTGTTGTACGATCTGATCCGGCAACAGGAGCACTGGTTAGATTGAAGGATGTGGCCAGGATAGAGCTTGGAACGCAGCTCTATAACTCTTCGGCCCGATATAATGGCGGCGCGGCGGCAGTGTTGGCTGTGTATCAAGTTCCTGGTTCTAATGCTCTTGAGGTGGCGACGGCTGTGCGATCTACCATGGACGAGCTCGCGAAGCGTTTTCCCGAGGGGGTGGAGTACATTGTATCTCTCGATACGACGAAGGCGGTAACGGCAGGCCTAGACGAGATAGTGCACACGTTACGCGATGCAATTATCTTGGTGGTGCTCGTTGTTTTCATATTTCTGCAGAGCTGGCGTGCGACCCTTATTCCAATATTGGTAGTTCCTGTGGCTCTTATCGCCACTTTTACCGTATTCCCGCTTTTAGGGTTCTCGGTGAACGTCCTCTCGTTATTGGGATTGGTGCTTGCTATTGGAATCGTTGTGGACGACGCGATCGTTGTGGTCGAGGCCGTTATGCACCACATTGAGCACGGGCTCTCTCCGCGCGAGGCGACTAATAAGGCGATGAAAGAAGTTGCCGGTCCGGTGATGGCGATCGCGCTCATTCTATGTGCAGTGTTCGTGCCAGTTGTCTTTATGGGAGGCATATCAGGACTTTTCTATCAGCAGTTTGCGGTTACTATTGCGGTTTCGGTGCTTTTCTCTGCATTGGGAGCGCTCACTCTGACACCAGCGCTGTGTGCGATGCTTCTGACGAAAACTGCGCCAACCCGTGGCTCTCTAGGGAGATTTTTTGCCGGATTCAATTCCGTGTTTGATAGAGCGACTGGGATCTATGTCGGGGTTGCAGGTCATCTTGCGAGAAAGACCGTGCGCGGGATTGTTGTGTTTGTGGTCATACTTGCTGGGGCCATGTTTTTTGGGAGCCGCTTGCCGAGTGGTTTTATCCCTGAGGAAGATCAAGGATACCTTTTAGCTAATCTGCAACTTCCGGACGCGGCTTCACTGCAGCGTACTTCCGATGCGGCCAAGGAGGTGGAGCGAATCATTCAAGAAACGCCCGGAGTTGATAGCGTGACTACAATCGACGGGTTTAGCTTGCTCAGTGCATCATATGCGTCGAATACGGCATTCTTTTTCGTATGGTTGAAGCCATGGGAGGAACGTGTTGGGCTGAAAAACTCGGCACGAGGAATCGCACGAGAGATAAACATGAAGCTCTCGCGCGATTTTCAGCGCGGGGTTGCTATGGCCTTTGGTCCACCAGCAATTCCGGGTCTCGGCAACGGAGGTGGTTTTAGTCTCATGCTGCAAGACCGCGGCGGTAATTCAGCGGAGTACCTTGAGAGGCAGGCCAAGAGCTTTATTGAGGCTGCATCGAAGCGCCCTGAGGTGGCCAGGCCGTTAACTCTCTACAGGGCTTCGGTGCCACAGTTGTTTGCGGCAGTTAATCAAGACAAAGCGCTCGCTGCTGGGGTTTCGTTGGCGGAGGTCAACGCGGCCCTTGGAACATACCTTGGCGGTGCCTATGTAAATGACTTCAATCGTTTCGGGCGCCTCTACAAGGTGTACGTTCAGGCGGAGGGCGAGTATCGAGATAACGCTGATGATATACGCCAGTATTATGTTCGAAATAAGCAGGGAGATATGGTGTCGCTCGGCACGCTGGTTGATGTTAGTCCGACGACTGGAGTCGAATCTACCAATCGGTTCAACCTGTATCGAAGTGCAGAAATAATAGGCGGCACTGCCCCTGGATATAGCTCGGCGCAAACGCTTGAAGCGCTTAAGCAGGTGGCGAGAGATACGCTGCCACCAGATATGGGCTATAGCTGGAATGCGATGTCGTATCAGGAGGAGAAGGCCGCGGGTACCGGGGCCACAGTTTTTATCCTCGGTATGGTTTTCGTGTTTTTGATCCTCGCTGCTCAGTACGAGAGTTGGACACTTCCATTTAGTGTTTTACTCGGCACTCCATTTGCCGTCTTCGGAGCATTCGCCGGAATATGGTTGTGTCGTCTGGTAGATCCGTCCTACCTCAATAACATTTTCGCGCAGATCGGAATCCTGACGTTGGTTGGCTTGGCGGCGAAGAACGCGATTTTGATCGTAGAGTTCGCGCGCATGAAGACGCAGGAGGGTATCCCCGCGATAGAGG
>OMII01000120.1 GCA_900299055.1 Pseudomonadota bacterium
AAGTGAGCTCGTTAAAAATGAGTTCTGTACCAGAGACAGAAGCGGTGTCGGTTCGAGCTCCAGTGTTTTCTTGAGAGTGGAGATGAGGGCTTGCTTCTCCAGATGGCGCTGCCACTGCCAGAGGGAGGCTCGCACCATACCAAGAGAAAGAAGCAGGCAGGTGACAGTTATTCCGATGGAGAACTTGAACCTTCGATTCATCGACAGACAGCTTACGAGGTTAGGTCGCCCGGGGAAATGCTGGAGGCGAAGGAAATGGCTCAAGATGGTCGTAACTACCTGAAACTACATATATAAGTAGGTTTTACTGCAGCCGCCGATAAGTGGTATGGTCTTGGCGCGAGAGGTGCGGGTGTTCCGGCCTTTTTCGTCGTGTTATCTCTTCCGATGTCACGGTGGCGACAGGAGCCCGGTGACCCGAAGGTGTGGTGCTGAACTCGTTGCAAGTATTGGAAACGTATCGATGTATCTTCTAGGGACTGGTTCTGCCTTTCCTCCAGGTAAGTTGTCAGATGAGAACCTGGCGGCTCTTGGGGCAAGCTACAGTGATTCTGAGCGAAAGTTGCTCAGCCGGGTAGGTGTGGCTTCAAGGGCAGTCGCGCTATCCCCAGAGTCTCTTCGAACGCTCGGTAGTGTGGATATTTTGGAGACGAGAAAAGCGGCTACGTTATCCCCAACCACCCTTGGGCTGCAGGCCGCCAAAAATGCGCTGGAGCGCGCTGGTATCTCCATCGAGCAGGTGGGGCTTATCGTTGCAGACTGCGGCACTCCCTATCAGACCTGCCCATCAGAAGCGCAGCGAATAGCGGGAGCCTTTGGTATTAAGATCCCGGCGTACGACTTGGCGATAGGAGCAGCCGCGGTACCGATGTTTTTTCACATCATCAACTCGTGGCGAGAAGACCGAGTTCCCGACTATGTGTTGTTTGTCTCTACGAATACCCCCTCACTCCACGTTCGATATGGAGCTGATCACGTAGCGGCGGGTGTCTTTGGAGATGCCGCCTTCGCCTGTGTCGTTTCGCGTAGGCATCAAGGTAGATGGCGAGTGCTCTCTACCGGCGCAAATTCCCATTACCCCCGCCGAAAGGCGGTCTCAGTAGAGAGGCATATAACGCTGAGTGAACAAGATATCCCCTCGACAGAGTCTCTACGTAGCGAGGTCGCGTCTTTGTTGAGTGATAGTGATCTTGGGGAAAACACCTATTTTATTGGCCCAGGTCTAGTAGCTCATGAGTTCGCCTCGATCCTGAGCGAGCGGGGAGTGTCGATGGGCCGAATCTCTTCGACAGTGTCCGAGACCGGCTACTCGCTAGGTAGTACTAGCGGAGCAGCTCTCGTTGGTGTTTGCGATAGAGCAGCTTCTGGAGAAAGCGTCGCGATGATTCATTGCGGCGATGGGCTCTCAGCCAAAGTAGTATTGATGAGGAGTTAGGGCGAACATGCTGCACATTCTGGGCATGGGAACGTGCCACCCGACTACATCGATAGACAACCACTTCCTCGAGGCCCTCGATGTAGGGACTAACGCGCAATGGATTGAAGAGAAGATTGGTATTTTAAGCCGAGTGACTACGCTGCCAGTCGACTATATTCGAGAAACGAGGAATCAAGACCCTCGAATAGCTCTTGAGGTTGCTTCGATGAGTGCAACGGATCTCGGAGTAAAAGCTGCTGAGGAAGCACTCAAGAAAACAGGCATTCAGCCTGCCCACATCGGCCTGGTAATCGTCAATTGCTGTTCTCCGAGGCAAACGTCACCATCAGAAGCAATACGAATCTCAGAGCGTTTGGGAATCGTAGCTCCCGCTTACGATGTGTACACGGCGTGTCCAGCGTTTGCGCTTCACATCGACTATCTTCGAAACTTTGAGGAATCTTCACTGCCAGAGTTTGTTCTATGCGTCTCTACGGCAGCCATGACCCAGCACGTCAATTACAATGATCGCTCAGATGGCGCCATATGGGGAGATGGAGCGGCGGCATGGATCGTGTCTACAAAGCACACAGGGCGCCTTGAAATCATTGACTCGACCTTTACTGCCGACCCGACCCGCTGTGAGGCCGTGGTGGTTGATAGCCAAGGCTTTTTTCATCAGGATGGTAGAGCAGTCAGGGACTTCTCAGTTCGACAGACTGTTCGACTAATAAAATCGATTGAGGAAAAACACCCGATTGATTGGAATAGGGATGTTTTTATCGGGCACCAAGCGAACCGTACAATGCTTGATCAGATAACAAACAATCGAGAAATTCCGCCAACTAGTCATTGGCATAATGTCACCTATTTAGGCAATCAAGCTGGAGCCGGTGCTCCTGCATCCTTAAGTATGAACTGGGATAAGATGGTTGCTGGCCAGCATATCGTTGTTGCGGTGGTTGGTGCGGGCCTGAGTTGGGGCTCCATTGTTATGCGCGTGACGCGCTAAGCACCGCTTTTTTCCTGCTGGCTTTCAGTCACACTCTGGCTCGCCGCGACGGTCTGAAGAGCGACTCCGAGGGCAATCCAAATCAGCAGTGTGACTTCGCTATCACCAAAGTTGTACTCGACTAGGCCCGCGGTCTGCCACGATAGTACGGCGCATCCGATTGCGATGACTATAGGAGCCGCATTTTGACGAATACAAAAACGAGCTGCCGAAAAGATAAACCAAATGAATAGCAGGCCCGCAAGCCAGCCACTCTCAGCGGTAATGTTTAGTATATTATTGTGAAAGTGCTTTAACTCTGGAGGAATCTCGGGTGCGAACTGCCGTAGGATTCCGCTGTTGTGATATCCAATCCCAAGCGGATACTCAGAGGCGAGCTCTGCACCGATTCTCCAGATAGTGCTACGTCCGCCGGAGATGGTGAAGTGATCGTAAGAATCAGCGATCCTCTCGCGAACCGGGCTTATAAAAATCGATGCAGCTATTGTCCCCATGAGCAGCACTAGGATGAGACGCTTGGCGAAGATGGAGCAGAAGATGAGGATTGCCACGATCACACCTAGCCACGGGCCACGCTTAAGATTCACAAGGAGGGCATTTACTAAAAGAGGGGCACATACGACGCAAAGAGTCAGTGTGCCTTTGAGGTGTGAGCAAATACGTGTGGCAAAAAATAATGTTCCACTCCATGTTATAACAAGTGCTGAAATAAGCGTGCAGATCATCCAAGAAGGAGCTCCGAAAGAGTCTCGAAAGGAGAGGGTTGTAAGGGCTAGCAGCGAGATGCAAGCGGCTGACCACAGTGCAGTTTTGAGAGTCTGAGCCTGGTGAGGTAAGACGCGACTGCTTGAGAGTAGTTGTTGGTATTGAGAGACGATCATGCCGGCCAAGAGTGGAAGCGTCACCGCGAGCTGGCCAGACTCAGTCACTTTACCCACAAAAAGATGAGGGATCGTTTCGGGGAATATGGCATCCAGCGTTGAATGAATAGCCGCGATAGTTTGACCGGCTACGAGTGCGGAAAGAACGGCAGGAGGGGATGCGTGCCCATAGAAAAGGGAAAGAGTTGCTGAGAAGAAAAGAAGTGAAAGTACAGACGGGACGCTTCGTCCTGGAGATACTCCGGTGAGCGCCGAGATTGAGACGCAGATCAGGAAAAAAACGAGCGGTGCAACGACTGACGCGGTGCGAGACGACAAAAGAGGGGGCGTCTTTTGTCGTAGGTGTAGCGCCAAAAGCAGAACGAGTAGGGGAATAAGTGCGATGTAGGTGAGCGAAAGCTTGATTGGAACCAGAAATGCAACAGCGTAACAGCCGCCTTGCAGTAATCGACCCAATCGGTGGGATGAGCAGTTCCCTCCGTCGCATGAGGTGCTTTCGGCAGAATGAGATGAAGAGGTCTGTTTCATGCTGCTTATGTACTGCTCTGAACAATCACACCGTGAAGTCGCACGTCAGCGTACAAGTAATCAATATCCTCTACGTGAACATAGTGGCGGATGACCACGCAGGGCGCGCACACGCCACACAAGGGTAGTCGAGCCTATGGCTCTACCGAGCCTCCGCCCTGGCTATCCTGTTCACTAAACTCATCTTGGATTTTGCGAGCGAACTCGACAGCTTTAGGATTTCTGTTGCTCGCAATAACCCTGTCGGTCAAATCCTTAATT
>OMII01000121.1 GCA_900299055.1 Pseudomonadota bacterium
ATGTGTATAAGAGACAGGCTCCATGTAACAGGGCGTGTCAGAGACACGCCTTCCCGTTTGAGATTCGTGATTACGATTATGAAGGCGCGATTTCGCTACACTATGTGAACAACGATCGGGATGGCGGGTGTCCCACCCGCCCAAAGATATGGGCCCGGCAGTGTCGCCTCATGCAACAGGGCGTGTCAGAGACACGCCCTCCCGTTTGCGATTCGTGATTCCGATTGTGACGGCGCGATGTACCTACGCTATGTGAATTACGACCGGGAGGGCGGGTGTCCCACCCGCCCCAAGATGTGGGCCCCGTTAGTGTCGCTCCATGTAACAGGGCGTGTCAGAGACACGCCCTCCCGTTTGAGATCCGTGATTGCGATTGTGCAGGCGTGATGTACCTACGTTATGTGAATTGCGGTCGGGAGGGCGGGTGTCTCACCCGCCCTGAAATCTGAGCTATCCACGAGAGATCGCAGGTGATGGAAAAAGCCATCCTTCACGATTTGAGCCAAGTTCACATCTTTTGCAGCTCGCGAATCCTTCTTCTGTCTCTCAGAGCTCGCTAGTCAAGCTCACACCGTGACGCCCAGCGAGATTAAGCGTGTGGCGCTCGTTGTGCATACATCCACCCCTAGCGAACGAGAAGAATCAGGGACTCGGGAGCTCTCTAACTAGCTAGTTACACCCAGCGCAGGCTGAATGTTACGGATTTGTGACCTAATCTCGCTTGCGAAGCGTGAACGCAAAATCGTACAAAGAGATTATGATATATAACACACCGTTAATTTACTCACTTCGCTCCGCTCTTCTAAGGTTGTGCGTATGCTCGCTGGGGTTTGGTCTTGTGTCGTGTGGTGGTAGTGGTGGTGGAGGCGACTCCTCTACTGAGATTACGCTTGGAGGCGCGAGCTGCGAATCAGGTGTCGCGTTCAATGATAATATCGCGCAGGGCTATGATAGCCTCTATACTCTGCAAAATCAGGCCGATCCGAATCAGGCCGATCCGAGAGTGCGTGTTGTATTCGATGCAGCATCTCAGCCCGCCGAATGTACGGCAATAGCAACCAGCCAGGACGTAGTGCCTTGGATTCGTGTTGATTCTTCAGACCCTCTCGACACAAGTAAAAACCTGCGATTTGAGCTTGTGGCACCAGGCGGTCGAAATGAGCCTGTGCTTGCACAGTATCCGATTTCAGACGGAACAAAAGAGTCGATACGAGGCACCTTTTCCTACACGATTGATCTTCCTCCTTCAGCTCAAAATAATGGAACAAGCTGCGAGGTGACATATAGTGGAAGCTATTGTCCAATGGTGGTTTCGGGTAGATTCCTAGCCCTAAATTTTTCAGCAGCCGGATCGCTTGACTGCTCTATCTTGCATAGTAACGGCAGCACACCCACTGAATGCCACGGCACAATCTCGGCGACGAGCGCAGCCTTGAACCTCGTTTACTACGGCGAATAATATTCAGTCTAACGAGTAGAAGCGATCGAGTCAGTGCAGCGGTACAGGTCATGTCCGGTGCCGTTTGCTCGTTGGGATAAACTCCATGGCAGTCTAGTCGATAGACAAGAATCACACCTCTAACACATCCGAATGCAGTGATTTCTCACTAGTTAGCACTCATAGTGGGTTTTAGGCGTTCTGTAACGATATCAGCAAACCGCTTCGCGCCGATTTCGTTAAAGTGCCCATTGTCAATAAATGCCTCGTCTGGGAAATCGTCGCGCAATACATCACCTATGTAGAGCACGCCTAAGTCAGATGCGACTGCCTGCATAGTTTTGTTGTATTCACTAAGGACGCTTCGGATGTCCTTATCTTTAACATACGGCAGCCAGCCATAGCGGCTGTCACCGGTAAGCTTGGCGTAGTTGAGGACTTGAGGAATAAGCACCGGCTTAATTCCCAGCGATCGATTTAGAGCTACGATAGAGCGAAGGTTTCTCTCGTATAGGCTCAACGCTCGTGCGTCGACCTGGTCTGTTAGCGCCAGCGGACCTGGTTCGAGTTCGATGAAAGACAAGGGATCTTGCCAAGAGGAGGAGAAATACCTGCTTCGTAAAAAGTACATTACGGCACTTCGGTCGTGCGGAGTGGGTGGGCTGAGGTTTAAGGATGAGATGAGCGCTCGGGGGTGGTAGTTTGAGTAATCTGATTTGAGATTTTTAACGTGAACACTACGCAAATCGTTCCAGCCCTCGTAGTAAATAGCGATATCTGGCTGAAAATCTGAGATTAAAAGGGCTGTTTGTATCAAATTTTCAACGGACGTATAGCCAGGCACTCCGAGATTAACAACTTCAAATCCTTCTCCAAGGTTACGTTGGAGAATAGAGGGCCAAGTTGCCGCTTCGGGTGCTCCTGCGCCATACGTAGTTGAGCCTCCAAGGGTAACGATGCGTGTAATGCCCTCCCGCTTGGGAATGGAGACCTCTGGGCCTCGGTATCCAGCGGAATTGTGTTTAATAAAATCAACCTGAAAGTTTGGCTTTGGTGCCGCAACCAGATAAGGGTGGCGCTCAAAAGCAACAACAGGAGCTTCTGGCTTGGATAGAAACAGCCATGAGCCACGAGTAACTCGGTAGGCGATCTGACAAGCGCCTTCGATACTTACACCCATGCCGATAACGAGAATAGTTGTGAGGGTCAGTGTGAATACGAGCCGTACTTTCAGCGGGTACGTGCTTAACGCGCGCGTTCGCTTCACCTGATCTTGCGCATCCGTCATACGCGACGATATTTAAATTTACGGCCTTATGACAAGAGATTAGTTGATAAGCTACTTACAAGGCGCGAAGCTACTACACTAAGCCCCAACAATTCTTACGACTGCGCTCACTATGTCACTGAATGCTCTAGCCGCTGGTGCCGTAGGTGTCTTGGCAGAGTTGATCTCGATATAAGCAATTTTACTTATCTGTCCCGATGAGATCGACGCGATGGGGCAGTTTATATGGGAAGAACCGATCTGGCTTGGAAGAGACGATAGTGTAAATCCGTGGTGATTGTCGCTAAGGATTCCCGCTATAAAACGCATTTCACGTACCGAGAGTCGTCCACTGGCAGAAGCAGAAGCGGTGTGGCCGTTGGCGAACTTAGAAACGCTCCACGCGCCATCTACGCCGATAGAGATGATACGCCCACTTAATCCCACTACTCCTCTTCGACCTATCCTAATTGTGATTGGGTCAGCGAAGGTTGCCGAGTTAGTTATTCCAGAAAACTGCGAACCAACTTCTGGAGCGCCTCGTCTTGAAGAATCGTGATTGAGCATTGATGTTTCCCTCGTTCGTACTGGCATTTCTGCCGGTTCACCTCGTTGGCCAGTCTACCAGGCTGAGAGGAGAATTGCTCAGATTTCTTTTAGACTCCCGACGCAAGCGGCGGCTTGGCATCCGACTGGCATCGATAAAAGCGCCGAATATCGCAGCTTTGGGCTGGTTTCCGACAAGGTCGAAGGCAGGAAAGTGGTGTAATATAGAAAGCATACACCATATCACAGCAGAGCTGTAGGATCGCTCCACAATGAGCTAGTCCTTGAAGAATGGATCTGGCACTGCGAGTGCGCATTGAAAGCTACTCACATCAAAGAGCACGAATCGTTATGACTCTCTAGTCTCGATTCCTGATGTAGGCCCCGATCTGAGAGGTTATTTCGCTAACCAGAGAAGCTGCGCTATGAGCCAAATGATCGGCTAGTGGCGGCAGTACTGCCAATCCTGCCAATCCGGCGCCTAGAGCGAGCAGAGGAGACCCGGCGACAAGCCCAAATCCAACGAGCGCACCGGTTCCAACGATCGTCGCGCCCGTAGTGGCCGAGCGAGCCATAAACGAAAGCGCGCGTTCTCCGCTCTCAGAAGTGATGCGTTCGTCGTCGCAAAGTTCCCTTGAAACAGTTTCGAAAAACGGCCGAGCGCCCGTGGTGTGCGTCATTAATCGATCTGGTATCGAATCTTGTCGAGGTAGTCGAGTCGAGATCGATGTCTCATATATGGTGGTAAAGAGATTCGGATTGTCGCAGTGTGATGTGCCTCTCTCTGGTCGCATACGCTCTCCTTTTTGTGTGACTAGTTATTCTGCCAGCCTCAGGCAAAATCGTTTGATCTACGAAAAAGTTGCGTCAGCTTGTCTGGTCTATACGTGTTTTACACCAGCGCATAGACGACACCCAATGAATCCTCTGCTGGGCTTGCTCTACGAGCGGTGATAGGATGATTTTATGTCGAGCCAGTGTTGGTTGATAAATTTTCGCTCGGGAAACTTGGATGGAGCGCGTCTGGCGGAGGTGATGAAAGCTCACGTCACGGTCGTGCAGCTTGATTTCTCACAACTGCAGGATCAGCTACGAGATGCTGCACGGTTTGACCGTGTCGTAGTCGTTGGTGGTGACGGCACCTTTGCCAGTATTTTGAACGAAGCAGCCGCGGAATCGTCACCGCTTGCGAATATTCCTATCGGGTTGCTCCCAATAGGTACAGCAAATGACCTCGCGCGCGAGGTAGGTACCTATGGGCTGGGTCGATTGGGCGCTCACGAGGAGCTACCTCGGATATTCGGCGATCTATCTGAGCGCAACATAGCAATATGGGAGTTGGAAGCTGATGGCGTACTCCACGGATTCTGTAACTATGTATCTTTAGGTTTTGAGGGGGCAGTTGTTAGTGACTTTCACACATGGCGGGCGCGTTCAAAGGTCCAAAATCGGATTTTGAATCGAGCAATGTACACCTGCTTTGGTATGCGACATCTGTTTTCATTCCTACCCGAAACCACCATCATCCATGACGATCGAACGACCGCGTGTGCGAGCTCTCGTGGCCTCGTGATCTCGAATGTGCAAAGCCACATGGGAATCGGAACGCTGTGCCGTGAGAGCAGTCCGTATGATGACCAGATCGAATGTATCCGAGCGTCATCTCCGTTCGATTACCTTCGTATGATTCTCGCCAAGCTGGGCGTTGTGCCGAGTCTACGAGCTGTCCATCGTGGCAAGGAGTTCGCGTTGGAGGGTTTACCTCCCAAGACCCCTCTTCAAATAGATGGCGAACCTAAGCTCCCGGTGCTTCACGGCAAGATTTCGGTGCGTCTGAAAGGGTTTGCTCGTGTCTTGACGAGCCGGTAAGCGCCACGACGTCTAGGCAAGCACCCTTAGTATATTCAGATATATACACCGTCATCGTGGCGTGTGCGCGGGTCTAGCAGTCGAGGCGTGACTTAGTTTTTTATCCATATCATCATATGTCCATGAGCCCTACTTCACGTGCCGCTATGACCCTGCCATCGGTTGCTGTCGTTATCCCGTGTTATCGGGTTCGAAGTCATATTCTCTCGGTGCTCTCAAAACTTGGTCCTGAGGTTGCGCACGTTGTGGTGGTAGATGACGCGTGTCCAGAGCGCACAGGGCAGTTTGTTGAGAGTGCGTGTCGCGATCCACGAGTCTCCGTCCTTATGTTGTCAGAGAATCTGGGCGTAGGAGGTGCGGTGCTCGCTGGTTATCGGCGTGCGATTGAGTTGGGAGCCTCTGTTATTGTCAAGCTCGATGGAGATGACCAGATGGATCCGGCGCTCATCCCGCAATTTGTAGCGCCAATCATCCACGGCGAAGCGGACTACACGAAGGGTAATCGATTCTTTGATCTTGAGTCACTTAAACAGATGCCATTTCTTCGTTTATTTGGAAATGCCGCGCTGTCCTTCATCACAAAACTATCGAGCGGATATTGGAAAGTCATGGATCCGACCAACGGATATACTGCCATAGACGCACGAGTAGCTGCGGTTTTGCCGTCTGCAAAGATAGCCTCTCGGTATTTTTTTGAGAGCGATATGTTGTTTAGGCTCAATACGCTACAGGCGGTCGTTCAGGATATTCCGATGGACTCTGTGTATGGGGACGAGCGCAGTAACTTACGCGTGCGAAAGGTAGTAGTTGAGTTCCCGCCACGCCACGCGCTGCGATTTTTGAAGCGAATTTTTTATACCTATTTTTTGCGCGATTTCAACGCCGCATCGTTGCAGCTTCTTTGTGGCGCTCCGCTGTTTGCTTCGGGATTAGTGTTCGGTGCCTCGCGATGGGCTCACTATAGTCACCTCAATGTTGCAGCAC
>OMII01000122.1 GCA_900299055.1 Pseudomonadota bacterium
CAGTAAAGTTTGCTGGGGTGACGAAAAAAAGCGCACACGCGACAGTTGCAAGCTTGAGAACTAGAACGTCACGTTTTTTGGCGGCAATTATTATTGAGATAAGAGAACAAACGAATACTAACGGCCACATCGCACCGAGACCACCGAACCAATGCTCATGATTAGTTTGCGCAATAGCAGAGAGCGAAAACCAACTGCGAGTAATTTTTTGAAGGTGCGATAGCCCAACTGTCATTCGCTCCTCCCATAGGTCCTCTAATGACCTCGCATGGTTGGTGGTGTCGATTCCCAAACCTGGAATCGAATACGGAGCAAGAGGGTTGCCCTCTGATAGGATGTTCGCCGCATACCGCTCTCCACCAAGAAGCACGAGCGGCAACACAAATAGAAGCATATCTGATATGCTTTGTGGCTTACGTTCAGTAAGGAAGACCGCGACCACCAGAACAAGGACCCACGGTAGCGCGACGTACTTCGTCCCTGCTAACAACCCCAGCGCAATTCCCAAGAGGATCTATCTCGCAGAATTGTTCGGCACCCCCCTTGAGAATAGCAATCCAACTGCAGCAAGCAGCAGCGATGCTGCGTAGAAGTCGACGTGCATAGTTGGAATAACCGACCATACGGCCGGAACAAAACACCCCAGGAGCGCACAAAATGTGCAGAGATTTTCCGATACTTTTAGGCTGCGAGCGAGAATCCAAATCGATGCACAATACATCGGCACACACAGAAGCTGTACGCCATCAACAAGCCTTGATGACGCCAAGACGTGGTAGGCAAAAGCCGCCAACAGCTCGCCGTTTTGAGGGTACGAATCAACTAGCTCTAGCCCCGCAGGTTCAAATGATCTGTTGCTAATCAAATGGAATAATTTAGGGTAGTGGTACGCTAAATCATCGACGTTTGCTGGCTCAGATAGAGAAACTTTTATCACAGTGACAAGCACGATCAGCGCGAGTGCCGCACCTGCCAGCACCACGGTATGTCCGGGGTAGCTGAGTTTCAATCGGGGGAGGAGGCCCTTCCAGAAACGGAGAACAGAAAGATCGTGAGATGAAGTTTTCTTCGCCTCCTGTGGTGGTGGCGAAGGATCTCCGGCGCGCAAAGCCACAGCGAGCATGCCGACGCTCATTCCGCATACGACCAGGCACCAGATCTGTCCGTATAGTATTCCCAGTGTCCCTAAAATTACTCCGGAAAGGGTAATAACGCCCAAGAAACTTAAGGTCGCTACGAGGAGCCGGTGAGCTCCCGACCGCGCACATTTAAACCCCACGCAGAGATGTATAGCTCCCATAAGGAGGCATGCGAGCACTACCAGCATCTTTTGAATGTCTCACACTATGCTGCTAGGCCACACCCCCATTTTATCTGCTGCTTTCTCGCAGCACTGCGAGGACAACATCTGCTTTTTAATAAGCGGAGAACGGGTAGGGTCTCGTTCATTAGAGCGCCAATTTACGCGCTGATCACGGAGCCACTCGCACGCCGCGGATTCCATATCGGAAAAATCTGGCCGGATATGTAAATGATGCGCCCCCCCGGGCTGATAGCGTTGACACTGAGGTTGCTGCATTCCATGCACCTCCTCGATTACCGGATCCGACTGCATCAGCACTCGGCCACGAAGAGACATCACTATCTCCACTTGAGTCTAGAGTACCATTTCCATGTCTCGAGCCATTAAAAAGTCGCCCGGCAGAATTTCCCACGGTCACGGTGCGCTCATACAGATTTCCCGTCAGATCCATATTGCCATAATATCCCGCACCTGAATCAAGTCGCGTTGAGTAATTATATGACATCGCTCCGACTCGCATCGGACCCTGTACCCCCACAGCGTTGTTCCAGACACAATTCGCTCCAGACTCGGCGGATTCGCTATCTTTGCCTGCATTATTAATCACTGTTGCGCCCGTGATTGCAGTACTCCCCCATGCAAACTCTCCCGCAAGTGCCCTGTACGGCCCACGTCCTGCCCGTTCATACTCAAGCTCACTCATGGGACGCAAACCCGCCCAGTCGAGTTATGCTGTTAAATCTGCCCATCCCACATAGTTCATGGCCACAGCCTCATAGGTCGCTCCCCCGCCCTGATCGGGCAGCATCGCGTATCCGAAGCCAGCCCAATTCACGTTATTACGATAGACGACCGCGTCTGTGTTTTTTCCACCGTTAAGGTTCGAGGTTATATCTCGAGTCGCCTTCTGCGTTGCGTTAAGTGTGTTGAAAAATGACACCCACTGCCCCTGCGACACTTCACCCTTCATCATGAAAAACTTTTGATATCCCTTCGGAAAAGCCGCCGGGATGGTAAAACTAGCCCCCGTTACATCCTCTTGGACGGCGCCGCCGCCGACGTAATAATACTCGCTATTTGTCTCGCCGAATCCTGTGCCTGTGCCAGCTTGACTATTAACCGAAATGGAAGACTCACTCCCGATGTACCAGGGATCGTTATCGGCACTCCCTTGTTTGAAAGCGGCGGTCGATGACCCGGTATCTCCAGCAAAAAACGAGCCCGTTGGTATGTACACCATCTCAATCGCAAACACTCGAACCTCGACAGTATCAATGTTAGCAACGCCATCCTGTGAATAGTTCCACGACAAGCTTACGTTGTTTGCTGTAAATGTGTCGCTGGCGCTATCAGAGCTACGATAGATAAAAACTCCAACTCCCGGGTTAGTGCTGATATTGAAAGCAGCTGAGGTGTCAACGTACCCAACAGAGTAGGCAGCGCCTGATGGCATCGTGTGCCCTGAATCATTCAAGCTCGCGTGCTTCCAATCTCCCAGCGTGCCTCCGGTCGTCGTTCGAAACTTCACAAAGGCCCAGGCGGCATCCCAATTGCCCACTCCAGATGAGCTTCGCCACGACGCATTCCAAGTGACGTTGAAGGTGACGGTGGTGCTTCCGCTCGAGAGAACTCCTGCCGCGGGGCTAGTGACTTTGATGTGGGCGCACAGGGCTTCCTGAGCCTGGCACAGGGTCAATACCATCGCGATAAGGACCTGGAAACAACGACTCACAGTTCTCCTGAAGATCAGCGCGTAGCCCCAACGACTTAAAATGAATTCGAGGGACTATGCCTCTGTTTCTCCGATAGCATACGGCGCAGTAATACTCAATGCGTGCTTGATAAGATTCAGTGTACCAGCCAACCGCACTGCCGCTGTTGAATGCAATTGACACCAGTACGGAACAACCCGACACTTAGGGCGTCGCACTACACGGAGCACTATGCGCAAAGAGACCCTCCTCACTACTATCGGCGTCGACCCAAACTCCCATGAAGGAATCGTAAATACCCCTGTGTATCGGGCCTCCACAGTTCTCTTTTCGTCGTTAGATGAACTGGAGCGAATGCATCGAGGAGAGAACACGACTTCTCCCTATGGTCGATTCGGAACTCGAACGAGCGAAGACTTAGAGCGATCATTAGCTGTCCTCGAAGGTGCGGATCGCGCCATCGTTCTGGCATCAGGACTAAGTGCTATTCTTGTCGCTTTAACCGCGTTCGTTAGCACTGGAGATCACATACTGGTCGTCGATTCCGTCTACCAACCGGTTCGAATACTGTGCGACAACGAGCTCAAGAGGTTCGGTGTTGAAACGACCTATTTCAACCCAATGCTTGGAGCAGAGCTGGCCTCTCTCATTCGGCCAAATACGAAGGCAATATATCTTGAGAGCCCCGGCTCCCTGACTTTTCAGGTACAGGACATCCCTCTCCTCGCTACAATTGCTCACAACCACGGTCTCGTGGTTATGCATGACTCAACCTGGGCAACCCCACTTCTCGCCAAGCCTTTTGATCTCGGCATAGACATCTCAATTCACTCAGCTACTAAGTACATCGGTGGGCACTCAGATATACTTATGGGTGTCCTGACATGCAAAGAAGCGCACTACAAGCGCCTCCTGACAACGTTTCGAAATACCGGCCCGTGTGTTAGTCCCGACACTTGCTATCTCGCGCAACGGGGGCTGCGCACACTAGCCACACGGCTCAAGCAACACGATAAAAGTGGACGAACGATAGCAACCTGGCTTAAAGGACGCCCGGAGGTAGAAACCGTACTCCACCCCGCCCTGCCTGAGTGCCCCGGACATGAACTGTGGAAGCGAGATTTCACCGGTGCAAACGGACTCTTTTCGTTCGTTTTGAAACATCCCGTTCCTCGAGAGCGACTCGCTGCGATGCTCGACAACCTTCAACTCTTCCACATGGGATACAGCTGGGGTGGCTTCGAGAGTCTTATCATACCCTTCGATCCGCGCCCCTTTCGCACCTCAACAGAGTGGCCATACCAAGGACAAGCCTTTCGACTCCACGTGGGATTGGAGAACGTCGAAGACCTACTCACAGATCTTCAGTTAGGTCTTGAAAGGCTCGCCGTGTAGGAAGAGCGGACAGCGTCTGTGAGGGGGAACGTATAACTAGCGCGCGCAATAAAATGGACGCTACCCTTTCCGCCTGGCTACCGAACCCGTCCTGCCTAGGAGAGAGGGTGAGCTTACCGTTCATCTTCTTTAATCTATCTTTGATAGGAGAAGTTCGTAGCACCGTGTCTAGTTGCTCGGAAAATCGATCGCGTTTCTTCGGGTAAGCAGCAAGTCGGCGGCGGTTACCGTGGGACTCAAAGCCTGACGTCATAATCGTCGCTTTCAGGAGACCTTCTGACAGTTTTGGCGAGGTATCTGACTAAAACATTCAAGTCAGATACCTCTAAACAGTAGGGCGTGGGGCTAGAAGGAGTTAGTCTTCGAGCCCCACGCTAAAGAGACTTTTGCGAGCCCTATTGGCGACGATCTGACCGAGATCGCCAATAAGTTTCGCCCAGGAAATCACGTATTGCAGACAGAACGTCCACAAGACGTAGGGCTCCCAAAAAAGACCGATGAAGACGTATCGCCCTGCGTGATCCCGAGCCTTCAGGGGCTCGCCAATGATCTCCTCACGCAGCGGCGAGGATTCGAACTTTTGGCGCACCTTGAGCCGCACCTCTGCGGAACCCGGATCTTGGTCCGCTGCGAGCTTGCTGATCACCACTTCCTTGCAATCGCGATAGAGATCCTGCAGCGCGTTCCGCTTCGGGAGGTAGTACTTGAAGTACAGGTCCCAGGCCCCTCGAAGCAGTGCCACCACAATCCCGACCGCGAAATGCCCCAGCACGACCGTTTGGCACAGTGCCAAGTGATCGTGCACTAGGGCGACCGGCTGCCACACTTTGAACCATGCAGTCAGGCTCGCGACGATAAGCAGCGCCCAACAAGCTTCCCCTGCTGCTAACATCCCGCCGGACGAAGACAACCGATGCAGAGAGTGGAAGTGGAGCCAGGCAAGCCCTCGGTTGCCGAGAAACATGACCCCTAGCATTAACAAGAATATCTTGTAAATGGGGCTGATGTCGTCGCCGAAGGGCGAAAACCACCACTCGACTATCTTTACGACGGCTGAGGGCCGAACGCTCCCTCCTTCCGCTTCCTCACTTATCTCTCCCCGCACAGCGGAGTCGGGCATACTGCGCATGCCTGCCCCCCTTTCTTGTGCGGGAGCATCGAAACCCGAGACTGCAATCGCGAGAACCAGCACCAGCTGCGCTAGCAACCTGATCATCCTGAGTCTCCTAAGTAACGAACCTACTTCTCTAGAGTACGCCACGAGCGCACGCCTTCGAAGAACCGTCGAGATACCTCGACAAAACAGTCAGCTCTTCTACCCGCTTATCTTCATCTCTTGAATGAGATGTGAGCCTTTCGGCACAGGCAAGGTACGCGGGGAGGTGGGGATAGTCAAAATGCCACAGATAGGCGTACCGATCAGGAATGATTCGCACCGTTAAGCACAGCGGCTGGCGTGGGGTTGAAAGTACCTACGTATTGAATAGACGCTGCCTTTTACGCGCGACTACCGAACCCTTCCTGCCTAGGAGAGAGGGTGTCTTCGATGTAATGGATTAAACACATCATTTACAAGCTGCGAATGATCTCCGCAAATAAATCAACGCCACGTTCGAGTTGGCTTAATTCAATAAACTCATCCTTCGTATGTGCCTGAGATAGGGAGCCGGGCCCTAGCACGAGTGAGGGAATGCCCACAGCTTGGTAGTAACCAGCATTCGTGGCGTAGGGGGCAGCCAGGAACTGAGCCCTGCCTAGAGTTCTCTGACACACCGAAGCAATCTGCAAACTAACTCGGCTGTCGACCGCCTGCTCGAGTGCAGGATAGTATTCTGTCACCACGAACGTCTCGTCGCCTGCGAGCTGCTGAATTACTTCATCGCGCACCTCTCCCGGTACGAGGCGTCGATCCACTTGAATTCGACACCACTCCGGAACGATATTGACCTGTGAGCCACCAGTGATAACTCCTACACTGAGCGTAGGAGAACCTAGCTGCGGGTGCTTGATAGAACCCAGAGCAGGCAGCACTTCACGCTCGAGTCGCTGAATCACCGGTAGCATTTTATAGATTGCGTTGACACCTCTATCTGGTGTCGAGCTGTGCGCAGCAACACCATGAGTGGTTATGTCTAGTCGAATCGCCCCCTTGTGTGTGTGCACAATAGCGAGGTCTGTGGGCTCTGCAACGAGTGCAAACTCTGGTCGAGGGGAGAACCCGTCTCCTATGAGTAGCTCCGCGAGAGCAGACGCCCCCGTGGCACCAGACTCCTCATTGCACGTAGCTCCAAAGTAGATCGTTACTGGCGGCTTTCCATCTCGGTCTAGAACACGACGCAAGCCCATAGGCATCGCGGTCATTGGCCCCTTGGTGTCACAGGAGCCCCGACCATAAAGTTTCGCGCCACGAACAGTTGGTTCAAATGGCGCAATTATCATCCCATCTACAGAAACAGTATCGGTGTGGGCATCAAGAAGAATAGCTCGCGTTGGATCCTTACCTATAAATGTTGCCAGAAGATTATGGCGGCTGGGGGGAAATTCTTGTATTTCGACTCGAGCTCCCCACTCTCGTAACAACTCCTCAAGAAGCATCACCATACCTGCCTCGCCCAGCGGTGTCGCAAACGATGCAGCATTTTGCGGATTCACACTGGGGCAAGCGACGAGTCTCGAGAGTAATTCGATCGGGGTCATGCAAACACTATAGGAGCGCCCAAAAACAGAGACAATAAAATTCAGAATACAGCCGTACAAAACTTGTATCAGCCGAATGGTCACCAGTCTCTACACGTCCGATAATTTTAGCCACTACAGATGCAGCGATCTCGCCACGCGGCGCTTGTTTAGAGAGGCTATTCATTTCCACAATGGCAACACGGACGAACAACAGCATCGCACTCAGGAAAATCAACTGGGAGCTGGATTGATCACAGAGGGGATATCAAATTAGATCCAAGGACACGATACAATCTGTCCCAACTATCCCTCCAAGGATTTCTCCTCTGGATAGTTTTTCGTCCTTCTGTTCTCATTGAAAGTTTTAAAATCCCTGGCCAGCAAGCGGGGCTACCTGAAGACTCCTCCTGCCAACCTGCTTTTCGCCTGCAGGGTGGGACGCTCATGTGAAAGCTCTCGAAAGGCACCACGCTCACTCGCCAACCTTCCCCCAGGGAGGCGGTCACAAGGGGTCATCGCTCGGCGCAACACCAAGATAACCCGTCAGAAATCCCAGCATCTCCTACTACCGGTATCCCATAAGAACGAGCCTGGTCGTGGGCGCCGGATAGAATGGAGTAAGTACGTGAAAATTTTGCTTTCAAACATCGTATCAAAGCGATATATACCAGCCTCTTAGAACAGGGGTTGTTATGTCATTCAATCAGCTACAAGGTACCAGTCCAGAACTTCAACGAGCACGCCAGGGACTTCTCGAGCAGAGCGTCGTCGCTGGTCTTGACCCGAGCACTCTCACCCCGATATCGGGCGTTTTCAAATGGGAGCAATTGATGCGCGCGTCTCACACCAATGACGCAGCGGCGCCAATGCTCTTGCACTACTTAAAGACGATGGGCTACGTCCCCGAGCACTCTCCAAGGCTGGGCGGGAATCAGCAGTTTGATCTCGGAACGCTTGCTGACACTCGCTCTAAGATCATCTCAGACATCGTCTCAGGCACGATCACTGGCGCCACATTCACGCAAAATTCTCCCGAGTCGCTGAGAGCACTCAGCACGCGCTACCCAGAACTGACAAAAACTCAAGCGCAGCTTTTACAAGCTATCGTTTCTCAGGAGATCCGTCTTGAGCAATTAGACGTTAGCCAACTCCAGCGTCAACTTTCCTTCCCCGTCACACAGACCAACTTTTTTGGTCGCTTTCTGGCGGGCGGTGACGTAACTCCGCAGCGGGCCGCGCGACACCTTCAGCTTGCCAACCCGTTTCTCATCCGGATGCGTTCGTTTCTCGAAGGACTCAGCAACAACCGTCTCAACTTTTTGCACGTCAGCATATCCGGAAGCTCAGAGCGACAGGCGCAGAGCCAGGGCTTGACGGGGCCCGAGGAGAAGAGGAAGCGAGTTGAGGCATATCGCGCGACTACCGAGATATTACACGCAGTAATTAACA
>OMII01000123.1 GCA_900299055.1 Pseudomonadota bacterium
CTTGGTAGCTCCTTCACCATCGGCCGCGATTAACTTTGACAAGTGCTGGCACGCCTTAGTCAGAAGAGTCAGGAACTCCTTTTTAACTTTCGTCGAGGTGATCGTTTTGCCCTTCTTGCCGGTCGAGAAGACCATCACCATGTCATTAGTTGATGTGTCTGTGTCGACAGAGGTCATATTGAACGAGTCATCAACTGCTGCTCGAAGGATTTTTTGTAGCGAGCGACTGTCAATCTTTGCATCAGTGACTAAAAACCCGAGCATCGTAGCCATGTTTGGCGCGATCATCCCTGAGCCCTTGGCGAAACCCGCCACAGTGATCCGCTCGCCTCCCACCAAACCGGTCACCCATACCTCTTTTTGAGTCAAGTCGGTGGTCATAATCGCCTGAGCGGCTGCATTTCCGTCCCGGACTCTCGGGCTAGAAAGTAACGTTCGTAAACCCGATTCTACCGTTTGCATTGGCAGGGGTTTGCCTATGATTCCGGTCGATGTGACGGCAACCTCGGATGGTTTAACGCCCAAAAGTTTCGCCGCTACATTCGCAGTTCGGCGCGCATCTCGGAGCCCGGCGGCGCCAGTGCCCGCATTGGCATTTCCGGAATTGATAACGACTGCTTTCACCGTGTTTCGTTTGAGAGCCTCCTTGCACACTTGGAGTGGAGGGGCCGCAAAAGCGCTCACAGTAAAGACCCCCGCGCTTCCGTATGCCTCTGGAACGAAAAGAAACGCTAAGTCTTTCTTACCGTTGCTTTTGATCCCGGCTGCGAGGCCTGACGCATACACACCCGGGAGGTTAGTTACGGTTCTCTTGCCCATATTTAGGTTTCCATCATTTCGATAATCAAAGACTAGGCGTGGATGATTAACGGTGTCGGAGGTGTGGTCAAGGTGGGAAAGGAGCGGGAGTCTCCGGGTATTCAAGGGTCTGGTGAGTGCGAAGAGGGGCCTAATTCGAGGTGGTTGGCGGTATGGTCGGGGCCGGCCCTCGCGATAACGACGATTGAGCTCCTTGTGAATATCCAACCCTTTGATCTCCTTGGGAGCTTCGGCTATAACCTCGAGTCAGACCAGCATCGTCAACTAGCGGTACTGCCAAGCTCGTCATAGAGCGCGAGGGTCTGGCTCGGATAAGATTTCGGGCTAGTCCGTGTTCCCGTAGTTCGGTCGCGTCGCTGATGCGACCGACGCAGGGAACCCTTTTGTGGAGAATCTTCGATGAACATAGCAGTGGTAGGAACAGGGTATGTCGGTTTAGTAGCGGGCGCGTGCTTCGCAGAGACCGGGAACGATGTGATCTGCGTTGATGTAAATGAGCAGAAGGTCAATGACCTACGAAGCGGTAAAGTTCCGATTTTCGAGCCAGGTCTCGAGGATCTCGTAAAGAGTAATACGCGAGCTGGAAGACTTACGTTCACCACTTCGCTCAAGGATGCCGTACACGCGTCAGAGATTATTTTTATCGCAGTCGGGACACCGCAGGATGAGGATGGATCTGCCGATCTCACTCATGTGCTCAATGTTGCGCGTGGTATCGGAGAGTCGATGAACGGCCCCAAGATCGTCGTCGATAAATCAACGGTTCCCGTCGGCACTGCGGATAGGGTCAGAGCGGCGATTGATGACTTCCTGCGACCAGACCGAGTAGTGGTCGGTGTGGCAAGCGAAAATGCGGGTCGTGTGATGCGTGAGCTGTATGCCCCATTCGTGCGCACCAATAATCCGATTTTGGTTATGGATGTGCGTTCCGCGGAGATGACCAAATACGCCGCAAATGCGATGTTAGCACTACGAGTTTCGTTTATGAACGAGATAGCGAATCTGTGTGAGGCGGCAGGAGCAGACATTAATAAAGTTCGTATCGGTATCGGGACTGATTCACGAATAGGGATGAGTTTTATCTTCCCGGGAATCGGATACGGTGGCTCTTGCTTCCCGAAAGATGTTCAGGCGCTCATTCGAACCGGCAAAGATCACGGTGTGGGGTTGCGGATCGCTCAAGCGGTTGAAGATGTGAATCACACGCAGAAGAAATTAATGGTAAAGAAGATTGTCGAGCATTACGGCAATGGAAACGTGAAGGGTAAAACGTTCGCACTGTGGGGCCTAGCGTTCAAACCAAAGACAGATGATGTGCGGGAGGCGCCAGCTCTGTCTATCTGCTCCGAGCTTGTAGCGCTAGGGGCGTCGATCCGTGCGTTTGACCCAGAGGCAAACGAGACGTTCCGCGAGAAGTTCGGTAGTCATGAGGCTATATCGTACGTGCCAAACAATTATGAGGCCCTCGATGGTGCAGACGCGCTCGTCGTGTGCACAGAGTGGAACGCATTTCGTCAACCAAACTTTGCACGAATCAAGGATAGCCTCAAAGAGGCAGTCATTTTCGACGGGCGTAATATATACGATCTCGCAGATATGAAGGCTCGCGGCTTTACGTATTACAGTGTCGGAAGACCAGTGGTAGGCAGGGGATAAGGACTAGTCGGCAAACTGCACGAGGGGAAGGGGACGTATGACACGAATAGTAGTTAGTGGTGGCGCTGGATTCATAGGTTCTCATCTGTGTGACACCTTGTTGAGCCAGGGACATGAGGTTATCGCCGTCGATAACCTGTTTACTGGAACGAAGCGAAACATTCAGCATATGTTGTCGAACCCGAACTTTGAGTTTGTTCGACACGATGTCACACAGCCGATCCTACTTGAATGTGAACAGGTGTATCATCTCGCGTGTCCGGCTTCACCGGTTCACTACCAGTACAATCCTATTAAGACTATCAAGACAAACGTCACTGGCACGATCAATATGCTCGGTGTCGCCAAACGGACGCACGCGCGATTCCTTCTGGCGTCCACATCAGAGGTGTATGGAGATCCTCTTCAGCATCCGCAGGTTGAGACGTATTGGGGAAATGTAAATCCGATCGGACCCCGTAGCTGCTACGATGAGGGAAAGAGAGTCGCTGAGACCCTCACAGTAAACTACAAAGAACAAGGCCACGTTGACACGCGCATCGTGCGGATCTTTAACACCTTTGGCCCACGAATGTTGTTTAACGATGGTCGAGTGGTGTCAAATTTTATCGTCCAGGCGCTCAAGGGAGAGGATATTACGGTGTATGGCGAGGGGCAGCAGACCCGTTCCTTCTGTTATGTCGACGACCTCGTACGAGGCATTATGGCCACGATGAATAAGGATGGCTTCTACGGGCCGGTCAATCTGGGCAATCCAAATGAGATGACTATCATGGATCTCGCAAAGAGGGTTATTGAGCTAACGGGGTCGCGTTCGAAAATTGTGAAACGGCCGCTCCCGCAAGATGATCCGACTCGACGTCAGCCGGATATTACAGTAGCAAAGCGGGAGTTAGGTTGGACCCCGGCGGTAGACCTCAATGAGGGGCTTACAAAGACTATCGCTAACTTTGAGGAGCGTCTTCGTCAGGGAGAGAGCGCTTAGGTAAGCGATAGGTAGTGTGAGATCGTGACAAACAGAGACCAGATCAGAAACTTTAGCATCATCGCTCATATCGACCACGGCAAATCGACGCTGGCGGACCGTATTCTCGAGGCAACAGGCGCGCTTGAGGCGCGCGAGATGCAGTCGCAGTTCCTTGATAAATTGGATCTTGAGCGAGAGCGCGGAATAACTATCAAGGCTCAAACAGTTCGATTGGCGTATAAAGCATCTGACGGTAAGGAGTACCAGCTCAATTTGATCGACACTCCGGGTCACGTCGATTTTAACTACGAGGTCTCTCGGAGTCTTTCTGCGTGCGAGGGTGCCCTGCTTGTAGTAGACGCGTCGCAAGGCGTAGAGGCGCAGACCCTAGCGAATGTGTATTTAGCTATCGAGAATGATCTTGAGATAATTCCAGTCATCAACAAGATAGACCTGCCGAACGCCGATATCGAGCGAGTGAAAGCAGAAGTGGAGTCTGTTATCGGTTTGGACACCTCCGATTCATTGCCGATCAGCGCAAAGACGGGAGTCGGAATCGGGGCGCTTCTTGAAGCGATAGTACAAAGGATCCCGCCACCAAAGCGTGGTAGCGCCGATCGACCGCTGCGAGCGCTCGTATATGATTCGTGGTTCGATCCATACGTGGGTGTCGTGGCCCAAGTGAGAATTATAGATGGTGTATTGCGGCCTGCAGATAAGATTAAGTTTTTCTCAAACGACGCAGAATATGATGTCTACAAGCTGGGTGTGTACACACCACATCCGCAAGAGGTAAAGGAGCTCTCCAGTGGACAGGTGGGGTACTTCTCGGCGTCGATCAAGAACCTACGAGACGTTAAGATCGGTGACACTGTCACTCATGCCCGAAATGGTACAACCGAGGCGCTACCAGGATTTAAGGAGGTGCGGCCGATGGTGTTCGGCGGGTTGTTCCCGGTGGACGCTGATGACTATGTGAATCTGAAGACTGCTCTCGAGAAATTGAGCCTCAACGATAGCGCCTTCACGTTTGAAGCGGAGACCTCAGCTGCGCTAGGTTTTGGTTATCGTTGCGGATATTTGGGGCTGCTGCACATGGAAATTGTGCAAGAGCGACTCGAACGTGAGTTTCAGCTGAATCTAATCACAACAGCGCCCTCGGTAGTGTACAGGATCGTCACCACCGATAACGTCGAGCTGCAGGTTGATAACCCGTCGAAGATGCCACCTGTGCAGGAGATCCTTCGTATCGAAGAGCCGATCGTGCAAGCTACGGTGCATTGCCCCCGTGAGTTCGTCGGAAATGTTCTTAAGCTATGCGAGGAGCGACGTGGTGTTCAGAAAGACCTCGCGTTTCACGGCATGGAACGGGCTGTAATTGTCTATCATCTTCCACTGAACGAGATAGTGTTGGATTTTCACGATAGGCTTAAGTCTCTGACAAAAGGCTACGCGTCGTTCGATTATGAGGTGGTAGGCTATCAGGAGTCAGACCTGGTAAAGCTTGATATTAAGCTCAATGGCGATACGGTCGATGCATTAAGCATCATAGTGCATCGAGACAAGGCCTACCATCGAGGAAAAGAGCTTACAGAAAAGCTCAAGGACATTATTGATAGGCAGATGTTTGAGATCGCTATTCAAGCGGCAATCGGAGCGAAGATTATCGCTCGGAGCACGGTCAAGGCGCTTCGCAAAAATGTTACCGCGAAGTGTTACGGCGGTGATATCACGCGAAAACGTAAGCTGCTTGAGAAACAGAAAGAGGGCAAGAAGCGCATGAAGCAGGTGGGCAAGGTATCAATCCCACAGGAGGCGTTTCTCGCGGTGCTTAAACTAGGCGATGAAAACTGACCGCAGATCAGGGCATATTCGTTTTAGGGTCATACCAGACCCTCCTCGCCGAATCTTTGCTGTCGGTGACATTCACGGAAATATTAATGAGGCCAGGGCTCTCATAGAGTTCCTCAAGCAAGAAAAAAAAGTAGACGATCGAGACTGCGTCGTTTTCATCGGGGACTACATCGATCGAGGCCCCGCCTCGCGACAAGTTATCGATTTGATGCTTTCTCTGAAGGCACTTTGGCCAAAGACCGTGTTCCTCAAGGGTAATCATGAGGATATGCTCCTTTCGTTTTTAGGTCAGGGCGGATTATGTGGTGACGTCTACCTGCAAAATGGAGGAATGGCTTTTTTCGACAGTTACGGAATCGTTCCGCAGGGGTCGATATCAGAAATTCTACTGGAGCTGCCGTCATCTCATCTAGACTTTATTAAGGCGCTCGAACTCGGGGTGATAGTCGGTAATTTTCTCTTCGTTCATGCAGGAATAGACCCCGAGCATGGCATTGATCAGCAGGTCGCGGACGATCTGCTTTGGATAAGGAAGCCGTTTATTAACTCGGGCCATTCTATCGGCAAGACGGTGGTGTTTGGCCATACCGCGTTTGACCAGGTGCTCCTCGACCTTCCCTATAAAATTGGTATCGATACCGGCATCGCGTATGGCAATCGACTCTCGGCGGTCGAGTTGGTAGGGGGCGAACTTTATCAAATCGAACTGGGCGATACGGCAGTAAAATCGAGCTATTTGAGTAATCTGCTCAATCGTCCGAGTTGAGAGTTCTTGACCGAACGCCGCTCCCGCCCCTGGCTTGCCCCAAGGGCTTGATTTCTCTTCGCACTCAGTGTCAAAGTCCCGTATCGCCGGTGATTTCGGCGCCATAGGGGAGCGCTTGTAGGTAAGCACAGTCCCTTTGAAAGAGGAGTGATATGACAAAGCCACACGTAGGAATGATCGGTTTAGCGGTGATGGGTTCGAACCTAGCGCGGAACATTGAGAGCCGAGGATTTCGGGTAGCTGTCTTTAATCGCAGCGGGGATGTCACCAAGGAATTCATGAGTAAGTTCGGTGCGAAGGATGGCAAGCCGACCGGATTCGTCGCATCCTACTCGATGGAAGAATTCGTAAAGAGCATGGCAGCACCTCGGCAGATCTTTATTATGATCAAAGCCGGGTCATCCACAGATGCAGTCATCGATCAGCTGGCCCCTCTCCTCGATAAGGGGGACATCGTCATCGACGGTGGTAATGCCTATTTTAAAGATACTGTTCGTCGGGAAGAGAAGCTCAAGGCGATGGGCCTCAACTTCCTCGGTATCGGTATCTCCGGCGGAGAAGAAGGTGCGCTCAAGGGGCCGAGCTTGATGCCAGGTGGTCCACGTGACGCATGGCAGATCGTTGCGCCGCTCTTGGAGAAGATTGCAGCTCAGGCGGATGGTGCTTGCACGAACTATGTTGGTCCGGACGGCGCTGGGCACTTTGTGAAGATGGTGCACAACGGTATTGAGTACGGGGATATGCAGCTTATTGCGGAGGCATATGACATCTTGCGCAGCGTTGTTGGATGCAAACCAGAGGAGCTTAAGAGCATCTTCGAGAAATGGAATCAGGGTCCGCTCGCATCATATCTGATCGAGATAACTGCCAAGATATTCGCCAAAAAAGACTCAGAGGCAGCGGGATACTTGGTTGATAAGATTCTCGACAAGGCCGGGCAGAAGGGTACCGGAATGTGGACAGCGCAGGTGGCGCTTGACCTTGGAATCTCTATTCCTACCATTTCATCGGCCGTTGACGCTCGCGTTCTAAGCAGCATGAAGAATGAGCGAGTTGTGGCAGCTAAAGAGTTTCAGGGGCCCGCGGTAGATGATTTCACTGGCAATCGGGATGAGTTCATAGCGGCGGTGCATGATGCTCTGTATGCGGCCAAGATCATGTCATACGCGCAAGGTATGGCGCTTATCGCGGCGGCATCGCGGCAGTGGAATTGGGATCTTAAGCTTCATGAGATCGCAGCGATGTGGAAGGGTGGTTGTATTATTCGAGCAAAGTTCCTCGACGAAATTCGCCGAGCATTCAGCACTCAGCCTGCTCCAGCTAACTTGCTCATGGATTCTTTCATGAAGAAAGAGGTCGCTCGCAGCGTGCCAAGTTTACGAAAGGTTGTTGGAGTAGCCGTGTCTCGTGGCGTTCCTACGATCGGATTTAGTGCGTCGCTCTCATACTTTGATAGCTATCGCACAGTTGACCTACCGCAGAACCTGACGCAGGCACAGCGCGACTTCTTCGGTGCTCACACGTACGAGCGAAAGGATAAAGCCGGGTCCTTCCACACCGAGTGGGAGTAAGGCATTAAAGATACCTTTAAGGTCTACGGCTGAACGTAGCAAAAAGCTCCATATGTTCCGTGAGTGGGAACATATCAAAGGGTGTGATCTCTGTTACCTCGTATTGCCGTTGAAGCACCTCGCAATCGCGAGCAAACGTCTCGGGATTGCAGCTTGAGTAAAAAACTGCAGTCGGCTTGAGCTTGCAAATGGTTGTTAGCACTTCCTCAGTGAGTCCTCTTCGTGGTGGGTTCACCAGAATGAGATCTGGCGTGGGGTTCGCGAGGGATGCCAGGTAGTGCTCAGCCGAGTTCGATACGAATGAGACGTTTGACGCTCCTATTTCACTTGCACTTCGCGTGGCCGCAGCGATCGCAGACTCTGATAGCTCAACACCAGTGACCTTGCCGACGTGATTAGCCAGATGAAGAGAGAAGCCACCCGCTCCACAGTAGAGGTCAAGAGCACGTTCAAATTTATGCGGAGCGGCAGCTTCGGCAGCGCGTTTGTACAATCGAGTCGCAATTGAGGGTGTCACTTGCATGAATGACTGCGGGGAGAGATACAACGGGATGTCGCCATACACCTCTCGTAGGTGAGTAGCTTCGCTAAGTAATATCTCTTCGGGGCCCTCGAGTAGCGCGGCAGGAAGTGGCTGTATATTACATGATACGACCTGTACCCAAGGGAACTGAGCTTGAATTTCACGCGCACACTGTTCGATCCGACTTACGAAATCAGAGCTTCTCAAAACGAAGCGCAAAATTGCAGATGATAGAGCTTGGTTGCTCATTACGATGAGATGTTTAAGTTCTCCTGTGCGGTTGGTTATTGAATATGGAGTGAGCTTGTAGGTTGCAATGAGTCGTTTGACTTCGTGGAGAAGCTCTCTGATCGGAGTTGGTGTCAGAGGGCAGTCGGTGAGGTCGACTGACGAAAAATCTCTTCGCACAATCCCAATACAAGCCGCTTCGGAGGTTCCAGTGACTGACATTTTTATCTTTCGACGACTTTCCCACGGGTGCTCTGGCGAGATGATCGGCAGCACTCGCTCGTGAGGTACGAGAAGGCGGTTTGCTAGGTCATGAAGGCGCAGCTCTTTTGACCTGATGCGAGCTCCCGGGGCGAGGCTAAGAAGGGAGCAAGACCCGCAGACGCCACGTGAGAAGTAGTTGCACGAGGCGCTCTCGTAAGGTTCCTGATAGTTTGAATCTTGATCCATAGTACGAAATTGTAGTGAGGGGTCGTGATGGGTTCTTTTTCGCTTAGCCAGGGGGTTACTTTGGGGATCGTCCCCACGCTAGACTCTGCTAATACTATCATTGGCAAGGCAGTGCCTGCCATAGGAGGGAGGAGGTGATGATGCTGAATAGTACCCTCCCTGAGTAGGCCTCAAAATCTGTGGAGCGTAGCTCGTTGTGACAGATCCAATAATTTCCCCTAATCTCTCTCAGGATCCGGCTCGTCGCCCAGTCGATAAGGGTGGTGATGAGTCGCGGGGTGGGATTGAGCATATTGTTCTGTCGTCTGCCTTAGCGCTGCTCCGAGACCCGTCTCCTGTAGTTCGGCGAAACTCCGCTGAATATGTGCGAGTACGTGCGCCAGAAGTAAAAGCTCTGCCTCCGTTTATATCAGATGTAATGCTCGTGGAGCGAGATGAGGTGATAGTGCAGCATCTCATCTCCGCTGTTCCCCGATTCTCGGGAGGGGCACATTCCCTTGTCTCGACGCTTTTGTTTCTGGCGCACGATAATCGTGAGTCGATTGCTGAGACAGCTGCTAGGAGTCTAGGAGAGCTGGGTCAGCTTGCTCGAGGAGCTTTCGTACCTATGTGGATGTCTCGGGGGCTCTCACCATCCTCTCGCGAGGACTATTTGCGAGAGGTGTTTGAGGGGCGGCTTTCGAATGATGCTCGTCGGATGTACCACGCTGTGGGAGCAGGTGTTGATGAGATCTCATCAACCGGCCATAAGGCGCTCCTGACGATCTTGCGAGTAGCGCGGCAACAGCCAGCGATTGGCGTTACTGAGGTTCCTCAGCTCGCGGTCTTGTATGGATTGTGTGGAGTCAGTGATGAGGCTCGGTCAGAGGCGCTTCGTTTGTGCCGTAAACACCCGAGTGCCGTCGGAGGAGGAGAGCTTCCGACCTTAGAGCCGGCGCTAGCCACTGCGATGGTTCATGTCGGTCGACCACATACCCGTGAGGGGTTAGCTTCTGATTTTTTCCATGCTTGCGCACAGCTCGGTCCGATGCCCAGTTTTGCCGGTGTGCTGGCGGGTTTTAACGTTGGGGATAATATTGACCTGAAGCTCCTTCGCGACTTCTGTGTAGCGAGTGCTCTTAGAGAAGGGGATGCGACAGCTCCGCTTGAAAGAACAAAAGATGAGCTGTGGAATGCAGAGCATAGCACCGTTCGCAGCGCTGCGAGTAACCTTGCTGTTTTGGTACCACAGCTCTCACGGGCACATGGGGAAAAGATCGTTTGCGACCTTTTTGAGGCGCTGAAAGCGCGAGCCAGCGATGGACGACACATCGTGGATGCCCTCGTGACAGGTATCTCCATGATAGATGGGCTCGATCCAGAAGTGGTTTCGCAGTGTGGTCAGATTATCGCCTCGCACGGTGATGACGGGCTGCGTGCCGCCATAGCCGATGTTCTCGGGAGAAAAGCGTATTCATGTGATGCGAGCCGTCAGCGAGCGGGGTCCATTCTTCAGTACCTAGCAAGAGACGGCTCTCGCCACGCTGCGGAGGTCGCAAGCTGGTACCTGAGGAGCTGAGCAAGGGCTTTCCTCCTAGACTCCATCGTTCTAAGCTGAGGCAGGTCCTGGAGTTGGATGCTGCGGCCCTGTACGGTTGGTATGAGTTCATGATTGCTATTTCCACAGTGAAGAAAAACATAAGCTGTTATGTCGTCGCCCCAGTGGCAGTCCTCATTTGTCTCCTGAGTGGTGGCGTGGCTAGTGCGCAGCTCAAAAGTTTTGAGTGCGATGGCAAGAGTTCTATCGAGAGCAAGCGCGCACAATTAATTCTACAGAAGGTTCAAGTTGAATATGCGCGTATAGAGACGATGCGGGGGACGTTTCGTCAGGACTCATATGTGGCGGCGCTGGACGAGGGCGAGCAAAGCTCGGGCACGATGGTGTTCTCTAAGCCAGGATTGATGCGGTGGAGTTATAAAGTGCCGCGTCCGCAAGAGGTGGTCATTCGGAACGGTGAATTGTGGATGTACCAACCTGACAAGGGACAGGTTATGATCGATGATATCGGTAACGTTCTGCTTTCAGCTCTTCCGATCTCTTTCTTGATGGGAATCGGAAATGTGACGAAGGATTTCACCCTCGCCTCGGCGTGCCAGGGTCCCCAGGGTATCATTTTGCGTCTGACCCCACGGTCAGAGGGGACGTCAAAGCCGGACGGTGAGGGACTGGCCGGGTTTGATCTGCTCGTCGATGGCAGCAAAAACACCCCAACGGGGGCAAAAATCACCTCATTGGGAGGTAATATAACAGGGATTATCTTTGAAAATCTGGAGCTTAGGGGAGATCCAGCCCCGACAGGCACATTTGTTTTAGAGTACCCAAAAGGTGTAGATGTATTGGATAGGCGTTTAAAAGCTGGATCCTGATGTATGAAATCTGCACTCAATGTACTACCCGCTGAGGGTGGTCAGCCATCTTCTTGCTCTTCTGTGGCTGTAAATATCGCTGAGCCGCAAGGGCTAGACGGCGGTAAAAAGTTTTTCGGTCGAGCGGCGATAGTCACGCTCGGGTGTGCCAAGAATCAAGTCGACTCAGAGGTAATGACCGGTGTTCTTCGCAACACGGGTTTTGAGATCGTAAGTGACCTTAGTCGCGCTGATATTGCGGTGGTGAACACGTGTGGTTTTCTCGAGAGCGCAGTTAAAGAAAGTGTTGATTGTGTCTTGGAGCTCTCGGAGCTTAAGAAGTCGGGTAGTCTGAGACGACTTCTTGTCGCTGGATGTATGGTCGAGCGATATAAAGGTGATATTAGAAAAGCACTCCCCGAGGTGGACTCATTCATAGCACTCGACGGTCTGCTCAGTGTCGGCCAAGCGGCTCTTGGGAATGACGATACGCTACGAGACATACTGCATGAAGGTGCGCGCCCGTACTTTTTGTACGATGATTCGATGCCTCGACATCTCTCGTCGAAGCCACACATGGCGTATGTGAAGATATCGGAAGGGTGTAATCGGCCGTGCGCTTTTTGCATTATTCCGCAGATTAGAGGGGCGATGCGCAGTAGGTCGATTGAGTCGATCGAGCGTGAGGTTAGAGCCCTCGGTGCTCAAGGCGTATCTGAGATGAATCTCGTCGCTCAAGACCTCACGGCGTACGGAACTGATAGGCAAGAGCGCCTGGTCGATTTGCTCCGTAGGTTGGATGCCACTGGTTCTGCAAAATGGATTCGGCTGCTCTATGCGTATCCGGTCGGAGTAGATGATGAGCTCCTACGAGCCATAGTTGAGTTACCTTCGGTGTGTAATTACCTCGACGTTCCGCTTCAGCACGCTAGTGAGCGAGTGTTGAAAGCCATGAAAAGGCCGATAGGACGCTTCGGTTCGCGGCGCTTTGTAGAATATGTACGCTCACAGGCTCCCTCAATCAAACTCCGAACCACGTTTATCGTGGGCTTTCCTGGGGAAACCGAGGAGGATATCGCCGAGCTTGAGAAGTTTGTTTCGGAGGGGCATTTCGAGAGTGTTGGAGTGTTTACCTACTCTCCGGAGCAGGGTACGGATGCTCATGAAATGAAGGATCAGATTTCGGAGAAGGAGAAGCGTGCTCGGCGTGATCGAGTTATGCTAGCCCAACAGAAGGTTCGTATCCAAAGAAATGAGGAATACATTGGGCAGCGTCTTGAGGTGCTTGTGGAGGGTCCACATGAGGAGACCGATATGCTTCTGTCTGCGAGGACTCGCTTCCAAGCTCCAGAGGTTGATGGGAATGTATTGATTAATGATGTAGCCGAGAGTCTAGGAGAGGTTGCCGCCGGGCATCTCGGTACGGTAGAGATAACAGAAGTATCAGGATATGACTTGGTAGGAACCTTGGTGGCATGACAAAACCTCGAATCGGCATCTTCATCATCGCCTACAATGCGGTAAACCATCTCAACAAGACCATCGCGCGTATACCAAAGGATGTGTATGACGCAGTCGAAGAGATCTTTGTCATCGACGACTGCAGCCAAGACAACTCCTATTATGCGGCGCTGGGATACAAAGCTGAGTATGGGATCGATAAGCTGACAATTCACCGCAATCAGAAAAATCAGGGATACGGTGGTAATCAGAAGGTCGGTTATCAGTACGCAATAGACCGAGGGTTAGACATTGTCGCGCTGGTGCACGGCGACGGACAGTACGCTCCGGAAGCGCTGCCGTCGCTTCTTGAGCCGCTCATAAACGGCCAGGCAGATATGGTATTTGGGTCGCGAATGTCGACACAGCTCTCGGCGCTCAAGGGTGGGATGCCGTTGTATAAGTTTGTTGGAAATCGAATTCTCACGGTCTGTCAGAACTATTTATCTGGCTTGCATTTAAGTGAGTACCATTCAGGGTACCGGCTATACTCGATGGCCGCGCTCAAACAGATTCCATTTGAGTCGTTTACGAACACGTGGCACTTCGACACGCAGATAATTTTGGCGATGGCTGAGCGTAACTTGCGAATTGTCGAGAGACCGATTCCTACCTATTACGGCGATGAGATCTGTCACGTGAATGGGTTGCCGTATGCGTTCCACTGTTTAGCCACCTCGTGGCAGTTCTACCGCAATCGACGCCGCAAGGTGCTCTCGTATCCTGGGGTAATGGATATCCCGCGCCTGGCCGGAGAGAGGGTTGCGGCCGAATAGGGGGCTTTAGAATAGACTTCGGACCTGCAAAGGCTCCGGAACGCACTGGAACGACTGCGTTTTTGTTTTACTTTCCCGCTATAATAGAGGTCTTTGCGGCGCTCGCTGGTGCCTCTGTGCGGCCAGTGA
>OMII01000124.1 GCA_900299055.1 Pseudomonadota bacterium
GATTCGAGATCGTATCGGATCGCAGCAAGCAATTTTCCTCCTCCGAAGTCATTTTAGAGTGGAAAGTTAGCTCCCTCGGTTTTAAGATGTACGCCCGAAATCCGAGAGGGTTTCACCTCGGTGCCGTACGAAGTAAAGAAGTTCGCTATGAATAATACGTTCAATGATGACGATAGGGCTAACAACCCCGAAAATACCGCCTTCGGAAGTGGTTTTTCGGGAAACCAGGGAGCCCTTTCGGAGCGACGTATTGAAGAGCGCAATAGCGTTATTACGGCCCGCGGAACGGCAGAAGGTCTAGTGCTACGTGTCGATGGGCGAGTGGAAACCAGCGACCTAATTGCGTCAGTCCGTGACTTCGTGGAATCCCGTCGCTCCTTTCTGTCCGGTAATGATGTTGCTTTTGAATGGATAGGCAAGCGCCCGGAGGACTCTGTTGTTCAGAGCCTCGCCGGACTACTCTCAAGTGAGTTCGCCGTTGCAGTTAGAGCCTCAAAAGCCAAAGGCTCCCCGGCTGGCAGCCCTACCACGAAACCGCTGACCCCTGAGGTAACCAAAGATCACGACGAGTACGGGGCCGCTACATTTGCAGTGCTTGGCGGGGGCGCAAGCGGCTCGACCGCTAGTGCCAAGGGTCAAACCTCCAGAAGAAACTCCGACAAAACCGTCAGTTTGTTCGATGGGATAGAGGCATTCGATCAGCGCGGAGGAACCGCCAGCCCGATGTCCTGGGATGATCCGGACACACGGATGATCTACGGCACCCTACGGTCAGGTCAAAAAGTCGAGACTGAGCATTCGATAGTCATCTTTGGTGACGTCAACTCAGGCGCAGAGGTTATCGCCGGCGGCGATATCGTGATCTTGGGCACTCTGCGCGGAATCGCTCATGCCGGAGCGTATGACGAAAGCGGCGGAGGTCGCGTCATTTTCAGCCTCAATCTTCAGCCAACACAGCTCCGAATTGGACTCGTTATATCGAGAGGTTCGGGCAGCGACGCGGAAAGCACCCCTCGGGGTGGCCTACCCGAGGTTGCGCGTGTTGACGGAAACATGATCGTTGTTGAACCTTACCAATCTCGAACTGTCTGGGTACGTAGAAGGGAGTAACTAATGAACAGTAAGAACATCGGCACTGGCGGAAAGAAAGACGTCGGAGAGGCTATCGTTGTTACCTCTGGAAAAGGAGGAGTCGGTAAGACTACGACGACCGCCAGCCTCGGTGCCGCGCTCGCGCTTCGTGGGCAACGCGTGTTGGTTATCGACGCCGACATCGGCCTTCGGAACCTCGACGTTATCCTGGGGCTCGAGAATCGCATCGTCTTCAACATCGTTGATGTTGCCAAGAAGATCTGCAAGCCATCGCAGGCGATTATCAAATCCAAGAAGTCCAACAACCTCTATCTCCTTCCAGCGTCTCAAACAGACGACAAGGATGTGATCGATGAGGCTGAGGTTCGCTTCGTGCTTGAGCAGTTCAAGCGAGAGTTCCACTACATCCTGATCGATTCCCCAGCGGGCATCGAGCAAGGATTCCGGAATGCGTGCGCAGGAGCTGATTCGGCTATCGTGGTTACCACCCCAGAGGTTTCAGCTATCCGAGACGCAGACCGAGTAGTCGGACTTCTCTCGTCGAAGGGTATCGAGGCTCGTCTGATCATCAACCGGATCGACTTCGAGATGGTTCGCAGAGGGGATATGCTTTCGGTGAAGGACGTCCAGGATATCTTGGGAATTGAGATACTTGGAGTCATCGAGCGTGACGAGCAGATTATCGTCGCCGCCAACTGCGGAGAGCCGGTCACGTACAATCCGAAGTCCAAGGCAGGTCAGGCGTTCACTCGTATCGCAGGTCGTGTCTGTGGAGAGCAGATCGCCATCCCGTCGTTCGATGGGGGCTCGATCTGGAATCGGATTACGAAGCGTCTCGGAGTTGGTCAGTAAACGTTTTGGTATATACGGATTGTGACAATCCAGTTAAAGTCAAGTGCTAGGTAGTAGGAATTGCTGAGGGAGTCAAAAAAGTGTTAAGCGCGCTCAGAAAAATGCTCTTTGGCGAGAGCAACGAAAGTAAGGATTTAGCCAAGAGCCGACTACATTTCGTGCTGGTGCAGGATCGCACCGGTCTCACGAACGAGGAGATGTCTGGCTTCCGCGAGGAGATGGTTAAAGTGATTGAGAAGTACTTTGTCATCGACAAAGAGGGCTTCGACATCAAGTATCACCGACTCGCTGATACAACTACCCTCTTGATAAACTCGCCGGTCATCGTGCGGCGTGCCGGTTCGATGGGTTCGTCATCGGCTCGCTCGACAGCGGCCAATGAGATTGACCCGTCTGCGGTAGCCTCCAACATATAGGTTGGCGACTACTTAGCCATCGGCGGAAGAAGCCGGCAACCCAATCAGGGTGCCGGCTTTTTTGTTGTCTGGGCCCCACTGAGCTGAGGGATAACCTGTACAGCAATCACGCGAGCGCGCTAAGATACCCAGCAACCCCAGAGGCGCCATGCTCAAACAGTTCAACAGGTTCCTAATCGCAGCGATCCTTGTGTCGGTCGCTCTCTATATAACCCTAACCAACTCTGAGCAGGCCACGATAAAGCTCGGGCCCCGTATTAGCCTGACAACCTACGCAGGCGTCATTTACATCGGCGTTTTTGCCCTTGGGTGTATCGCCGCATCTATCGTTGCCCTCTTCGTTGGCTTTAAGGGATACCTACGCGAGCGGAGGCTTAAGTCGGCAGAGCGCTCGCGTCAGCATTTCTTTAAGCAGTTTGAGAAGGCCAGAAACCTCATGGCGAGTGGGGACTGGGCCGCGGCACGCGATCTTTGGGAGCAAGTAATCCACCGCGAGCCTGAGAACGTCATCGCCAGAGTAGAGCTCTCACGGGCACTTGAGGGACTTGGTGATAATGTCGAGGCGCTGCGGGTTTTGGACGCTACTCGGGCGAGTAGTCGCGCAAGCACCGAGGTGCTTTTTCGGGCTGCCGAGCTCAATCGAAAACTTGGCAACAATACCGCCGCCGCCGATAATCTTGGGTTGGTGATAACCGAGGCCCCAGCAAAGAAAGCTCTCGAACTAGCACGGGACATCTGTGGCGAGATGGGCAAGACGAGCGAGGCTCTCGCTTTTCAGGACGAGCTTGATCGAATTGGATACAACTCCGATGAGAATATGGAGGCGCGGCGTAAACTCCACTTTGCGCACCTAGTTCAAGATTCACACGGAGAAGCAGCGCTGCGAGATGGCCTGCTTGCGTTTATCAAGCGCAATCCGACCTTTGCTCCGGCCCTTGAGAAGCTCGCCGCAATAGAAATTGGACGCGGAAACGTCGAAGAGAGTGCGGAGCTCCTGATGAAGGCAGCGAAGAATTCAAACGGCGATCTTTCCAAATGGCGAGCCGTTGTCGACCTCTGGATCAACTCAATTCAAGGTGACTTTACTCGGCGCGCACACCGAGCAGTAGCAGCGGCGCGCAGCGCCACACAAGGGGCAGCGGGCCGCAATCGGCTCGATGCCGAGCTACTCGTTATCGAGACACTGCTTAAGGCGAACGCCTTTGCTGATGTTGAAAAGAGTCTTGAGAACTTTTCGACCCTAGCAGAGCGTGAAACGGGCGGAATTCCAGCCGACATCGCCCAAAAACTCAGAATTCAGCGGGGCCATTACCTTGCTCAAATGGGAAAAGCGGGAGAAACTGCAGAGCTGTGGCAGGCCCTGGCCGGGCAGGAGCCAGTTGGGGCGCGACGCGGTCAGCAGGCCCTGCGAGAGAAGATTTCGGAACCCTCCCCTCTTCTCTCGACACCATAAGTCAGTACTACTCAGAATCCTCTATGACAAAGCCAACTCTTCTCTGCATCCTTGACGGCTTCGGTCTCAACCCGAACTCGGTAGGTAACGCCGTAGCGCTCGCCAAAAAACCCAACTTCGACTCGCTCTGGAATCACTACCCACACGCCACGCTCACCACATTTGGCGAGGCAGTCGGGCTCCCGGACGGACAGATGGGTAACTCTGAGGTGGGACACCTTAACATTGGCGCTGGAAGGTGTGTTGAGCAGTGGCTCCTTCGCATAAGTCGTGCACTCGCCGGACCGTTTCTCGCCTCCTCTAAGGAGTATCAGACATTTCTAACTGCCACCAAATCATCGAGCACTATTCATGTTGTTGGACTTTACAGCTCAGGAGGAGTGCATTCACACCTGGAGCACGCCAAGCTACTCATAAAGCGCCTCTCGGCTGACACCACAGCTACGATAGCTCTACATCTCATTAGCGACGGACGAGATGTCTCCCCTTCGGCGTTTCAGACTGACCTCAAGGATTTAGAGCAGTTCATCACGTCAGTCCCACGGGTGGAGATCCGTTCCATCTGCGGTCGATTCTTTGCGATGGATCGAGACAACCGGTGGGAGCGGGTACGTCAAGCCTACGACGCCATTGCGCTGGGCAAAGGCGCCTCGGTGACAGATCCCAAGACATACGTTAGCGAGCTGTATGCCAAAGGCACGACCGATGAGTTCCTTGATCCTGGAGTAGTGGCTCACACTCCGATTGAGCAAGGCGACGGATTCGTCTTTTTCAACTTCCGTGCCGACCGTATGCGCGAGATAGTTGCGGCACTCTGCAACAAAACATTCTCGGAGTTCGCGCGTTCAGCGCCTCTGCCAGCACCCGAGCAAACGCTTTGTTTTACCGAGTACGACGCGACGTTTGGTCTTCCTGTGCTATTTCCTCAGGTCGACATTAAAAACCACATCGGTGAGGTTGTCGCGCGAGCAGGAGTGAAACAACTCCGGGTCGCCGAGACCGAAAAATATCCCCATGTTACGTACTTTTTGAATGGCGGCATCGAAAAAGCCTATGACGGCGAGGATCGGCAACTCGTTCCATCTCCTCGAGACGTAAAAACATATGATCTAAAACCTGAGATGAGTGCCCCTGGCGTGTGTGAGCTCGTCGTGCAAGGCCTGCGCTCCAACAAATACGGGCTCATCGTCGTTAACTTCGCCAATTGTGACATGGTTGGTCACACAGGGGTCGTGCCGGCGGGAGTGGCTGCGGTGGAAGCAGTTGACGGCTGCCTTGGCGAGATCATGGCTACGCTTACATCAATTGGAGGCCAGGCGCTCATCATCGCCGATCACGGCAACGCCGAGCAGATGATCAATTACGCTGATGGGACCCCTCACACCGCACACACGACATTTCCAGTGCCAGTTATTTTGGTTGATTACAGCGAGGCTGTAGCGCTGCGGAGTGACGGGGCGCTGTGCGATGTGGCTCCCACAATCCTCAAGATGATGGGCATTGAGCAGCCAGTGGAAATGACGGGAAGATCGCTGTTCTAGTCTCCAAAACCCTTCAACTGCCGCTCATTTTTGGCGCATATTCTGCTTTTCGTTCCGCGCTTGGATTGCTACAGTCCCTTCGAGTATCAAGCAAGCTCTACCATGAGCTCGCGTTTGTATCGGAGAAACTTCATGAAATATCGAGTGTCCCAGATCAGCAAGGTGTGCCTTGTGGCACTGACGGTAGCGGCATCCGGCTGCTATAGCGTAACAAGTCGTCCAGATGGTGGATTCAAGATGGCGGGTAACCCGACCTTCGAGCAGCGACAAGATTTCTTCCTGTGGGGACTCGTAGGCGAGAGACATATCGATACCAAGACGGTATGCGGTGGCAAGCGCGCGACACAGATGCAATCACAGCAAACTGTTGTGGATGCTCTGCTCGGCATAGTCACCCTCGGTATCTACGCTCCACAGTCAGCTAAGGTTTGGTGCAGCTAAGCGCTCGCTGAGCACTCAACACGTTAATCTACATACGATTTGTTAAGGAAAGAATTATGAGATCATTACTTGTACTAGGAGGCCTACTAGTGGCGTCCGTGGTAACTGGATGTCACAAAATTTACTACCACAACGGTGGACCGCTTGTGGCAAATAAGGCGGCTGCGAGCGTAAACGAATGGCACCACGTTGGCGTGATTGGACTCGTTGAGTTCAGTGAGCCAGTAGACCTGAAGCGCTATTGCTCGGCTAAGGGTTGGTCAGCAGTTGAGACAGAGAACTCTTTTCTCTCTGGACTTGTTAGCCTAGTCACCTATGGACTCTACACACCTCGAGAGGCGAATGTAGTCTGTAAGTAACACGCATCCGCATTTGGGATGCGCGTCTAGGTGGCGGCTCGACGATTCACGTCGAGTCGCCATTTTTTTTGCATGACAAGCGCTGAGCCCTGTCAGTGTTCATTTCGAGAGGCGCTGGGATGTAGCTCCGCAGGGTCTTCGTCATGGACATATAGAGACACCTCACCTCCAAAGACCTTCAGCATCACGATCGAAAGCGCGCCTCAGGCGCACACCTCCCGCGACACACTCGATAGGTAACTTTCGCGAAATATCGACGAATGATGCCATTGTCCTACTGCACACACCCTGGTCAAACGTCGGCAAACAACTTCACCGGCATCACCGGTCTTTTATGAATTTTCATCTCTACTCTCACGCCCGTTCGACGACGCATTCAGCTCTACGCGATTGCTTCTCGATCCTTCTCCCTGGCGCGTGTCTCGTGTGCGAGCGTCCGCTCAGAGGTGGATACCTCTGCTTTCGGTGCGCTCCGCCTACCCCCGATCTTTCGCAAATCATGCGTGCTCGGTGTGTTACGTGCTTTGAGCCATTGAGAAACGCCTCCTCCTGGAGTGATTCCATCTGCGCTACCTGTCTAACACTACCACTCAACACAGATTCACAACGTTTCGTGTGGGAATACGGCGGACTCCCCAGAGATTTTATCAAGGCGATGAAGTATCGACCGAGCAAGAAACTGGCTCGTCTTGCCGGCGAACTGCTCACTTACGCGATTCCATTTCTGTTTGAGAAACAGCAATGGGACATACTCATCCCGATTCCGTCCTCCGCCAGGATGTTTCGCAAGCGCTGCTTCCATCCCTGTGTTGAGATGGGCCATCAGGTCGCTCGCGCCTTGAATATTCCGCTCCGGCAACTTCTCACTACCAACTCAAAACGAGCTCCCCAAGCAAGCCTCCATCACGACGCGCGACTCAGAGGAATAAGAGAGCTTTTTGCGGTTCGATCGAGTAAAAGCATCCATAACAAGAGAGTCTTGCTGTTAGAGGATGTCATCACCACGGGTGCCACCCTCACGGCTGCGGCTCAATGCCTCAAGGGCGCTGGGGCTGGCAGCGTTGACGTCGTAGCACTATCTCGCGCGCAGGTATGGCAGCGCTTTCGACACCGAGTTTCGATGATGAGTGGGTAATACACCCGCCCCGTAGAGCTTCAGTGTCGCAGCAGAGCTACAGTGTCGCAGCCCGGTAGCTCTGCTCTCTATGTTCCGTGTCTAAACCTGTTTGTGCTAGCGTTCCTGCATGAATACGAATGCACCCGAAGCCGCCCTCACCCGATTCCTGCAGATTATCGCTACACTCAGGGATCCCAATGGCGGCTGCCCATGGGACCTCAAGCAAACCTTTGAGAGCCTCAAACCCCAGTTGGTGGAGGAAGCGTATGAAGTTTCAGACGCCGTAGAGGCTAGCGAAGCAGCTGTATGCGAAGAGCTTGGCGATCTTCTCTCCGTGGTAGCACTCTTCGCGCAGATTGCAGCTGAAAAAGGAGCATTCTCATTCGCGACGATCCTCGACGGCATCTCAGATAAACTCGTTCGCCGTCATCCCCACGTCTTTGGAGAGACAAAAGTTTCAGGCACTGACGAGGTACTCAAAAATTGGGAGCAGATCAAACAAGAGGAGCGCGCGCAAAAGGGCACGCCTGAGAAAGGGCTGCTCGATGGGCTGCCCCGCTCGCTGCCTTCTCTGCAAAAAGCCCATCAGATTGGAGAGCGTTGTGTGCGAGTGGGTTTCGAGTGGAGCACAGCGGCGGGGATCGCTGACAAAGTAAACGAAGAACTCCAAGAGTTCCTCGTCGAAGTTGCCCCTCCGGAAAAAGCGGATTCCCAGGACCCTGCGGCTCAAGAGCGGATTGTCGAAGAGTTCGGAGATCTCCTTTTTACCCTGGCTCAATACAGCAGGAAGCTTGGATTTAACGCAGAAACTGCCCTTGCCGCGGCGAATGAGAAGTTCATAAAGCGATTTAAGCACTTAGAGGGAATCGCTCGATCTGAGTTTCCTAGCACCCCGCTTGCGGAACTGGGGCAGGATTGCCTTGAAAAGTTGTGGGTACGAGCCAAACTGGCTACCCGATAAGTCTCTGTCTGCCTGTCTGGCAGCACCCCGCTACCGGGAATTAGCAGGCGTATTCGGTAAATTTGAGTAGCGTCACCAATCTCGCTATCCTGCTGCATCTTACGCCGTGGGAGGGGCCCTTGAGGTCTTTTAAACGGTATGATCTGACATGGATAGGTTTGTTTTGGATGACAAGCCGCGGTCAGGTCATCGAGTTCCAGCTAGCAGGAGAAGACCCATGCTGGACCGGACTAGGTTGGTTTTGTCGAGGAGAGTCGGGCAACAGTTTTCGGTGGGTGATACCACGATAACGGTGGTCCGAATCGGGAACGGGTTGGTGCGGATCCTAGTGGAAGCACCCCGAGAGACTCCAGTCTCTCGCCCGGACGCTAAGAAGAAGGGCCCGAAAAAGCCCTCATAGCGAGCGTCAACGTCCTTCTCGACCGCCCGCTGGGATTGGAGCAATTCAATCCCAGCGGGTTTCCTTATCGTATGTAGAGGTTGTAATCAGGTCCCTCCCCACGGAACTCTCAGGCATCTTCTCTGTTCATAACATCCGATTGCCGCATTTCCGCAACACTTTGAAATTACTTTAGAAGCTCTCTCTGACTTGTGGGCATCGTTACTTGTAGCCGTTGTCGCCCTGGTATACCATTCGTGGGTTTCCTGGACCCGGCAGATAAAGGGCACTTATTAGGAAGAAAACACTATGCTTAACGCTATGAAGAATGAAACCACTGATTACAAGGTAGCCGATATCAATCTCGCTGATTGGGGCCGCAAAGAGATCGCAATCGCAGAGAAAGAGATGCCAGGATTGATGGCGCTCCGCGAGGAATACGGAAAGCAGAAGCCACTCAAGGGCGCGCGCATCGCTGGGTCGCTCCACATGACGATTCAGACCGCCGTACTTATCGAGACCCTCATTGAGCTCGGCGCTGACGTTCGCTGGTCAAGCTGCAACATCTTCTCAACTCAAGATCACGCAGCAGCAGCTATCGCTGCTGCTGGAATTCCAGTGTTCGCGTGGAAGGGAGAGACAGAGCAAGAGTACGACTGGTGTCTCGAGCAGACCATCAAGTTCGGTAATCAGGGACCAAACATGATCCTCGATGACGGTGGAGACCTCACGATCCTTATGCACAAGCATCCAGAGCTCATGAAGGATGTTATCGGTATCTCTGAGGAGACAACCACAGGCGTTCACCGTCTCTACGAGATGTTGAAGAACGGAACCCTCAAGGCTCCAGCGTTCAACGTCAATGATTCCGTAACAAAGTCGAAGTTCGACAACCTCTACGGATGTCGTGAGTCGCTCGCGGACGGTATCAAGCGCGCCACCGACGTGATGGTCGCTGGTAAAGTTGTCGTTGTCGCTGGATTCGGAGATGTAGGTAAGGGTTCCGCTCACTCGATGCGCGGACTTGGCGCTCGTGTTTTGATCACTGAGATCGACCCGATCTGCGCGCTTCAAGCGGCGATGGAAGGCTACCAGGTAGTAACGATGGAGACAGCCGCTCCACAAGCTGACATCTTCGTAACCGCCACAGGTAACGTAAACATCATCAACGAGAAGCACTTCAAGTTGATGAAGGACGAGGCGATCGTGTGCAACATCGGTCACTTCGATAACGAGATCGATATGGCGTGGCTCAACAAGAACACGAAGAAGATGACCGTCAAGCCACAGGTTGATAAGCACATCTTCGGCGATGGACGCTCAATCATCGTCTTGGCTGAGGGACGTCTCGTGAATCTCGGTTGCGCCACAGGCCACCCGAGCTTCGTTATGTCGAGCTCGTTCACCAACCAGACACTCGCTCAGATCGAGCTCTTCACGAAGAAGGGTCAATACGCGGTTGGCGTATACGTCCTTCCAAAGGTCCTCGATGAGAAGGTCGCTCGTCTCCACCTCAAGAAGCTCGGCGTTGAGCTCACTGAGATGACCGAGCAGCAGAGCAAGTACCTCGGAATCGCGAAGTCAGGCCCATTCAAGCCTGAGCACTACAGGTACTAAACCTCTTACAACCAGTGAGAGTGTGAAAAGCCCGGGGGTAACACCTCGGGCTTTTTTGTTGCTACACGCCCCGCTTCAATATACCGACTCATTCAAGTGTCCGAATGGGCACGATCCTAGCGAAAGAAACGAGATATGAGTTACTCCCCTCACCGATCCGCTCATCAGGCGCGGTAGTTGTGATTAGCTCTGATATGCAGCCGTGAGATGTCGATCGAAATCGAGAGCCGATTTGCTACTCGTTGCCCCACGCTCCCTTTTGATATTCGTATATACAACCGGGAGGGCAGGAGTCTCTCCTGCCTCAAAAAATATCAGGCGTTGAGATCCTGAGCGCCACGCTCTCATTAACAATTCGTAATTACGAACGGGAGGGCGGGTGTCTCACCCGCCCTGATACATAAGGCAACGCCCGCTCTCTTAGCGA
>OMII01000125.1 GCA_900299055.1 Pseudomonadota bacterium
GCCATGTAGCGCGTAACTGCAACTCGATAGGAAAGATATTGCTCATCAAGGACCTCTTCCAAGCCGACAGCCATGGCTTCAAGGTCGCGAGCAGCAAGCCCGCCGTAGGTAGGGAAACCTTCAGTCAGAATAAGAAGAGAGCGCAGCCGCTCTATCCAGCTCGCATCACGTAAGGCAATAAAGCCCCCAATGTTCACGAGCGCATCTTTCTTTGCGCTCATATAGCAACCATCTGCCAGAGAAAATATCTCCTGCGCTATGTCTCGCGCGCTTCGATCGCTGCACGCTGAGTCTCGCTGCTTAGTGAGGAACGCATTCTCGGCAAATCGACACGCGTCGATGATAAAGGGGACATCGTACTGCCTATAAAGCTTCGACGCGGCACGGATATTTTCGAGTGAAGCCGGCTGGCCACCTCCCGTGTTGTTCGTGAGTGTGATCATACCAAACGGGATGTTGCCCCGATTACCCTCGAGAAAACTACGGAGCTTCTCAAGATCGATGTTACCCTTAAACGGAAAAGGGGAAGAGGGGTCTCTCCCTTCAGACACAACGAGGTCGACTGCCTCGGCTCCAACAAACTCAATATTCGCCCGAGTTGTATCGAAGTGATTATTGGACGGAATCTTCATGCCTGGTTTGACGAGTGCGGCGCACAGGATTCGCTCAGCCGCGCGTCCCTGATGGGTCGGGATAACGAACGTGTAGCCAGTGAGGGCCTGAACAACCGACTCGAACCGGGAAAAACTCCGAGAGCCCGCGTAGGACTCATCCGAAACCATCATTGCTGCCATTTGGGCACTACTCATCGCCGTTGTTCCAGAGTCTGTCAGGAAGTCGAAGGTCACATCCTTAGCAGGGAGAAGAAATAGGTTGTAGCCAGCCTGAGCGAGCAGTGGGACACGCTCCTGACGCGTCTTAATCGCTAGGGGCTCGACGGTCCGAATCTTGAAGGGCTCGATGATGGTTCGATGCTGGTCCATGGTAGTGGTTCTAACGTAGAGCGATGATAAGTCACAGGGGGTAATTTGCACTGCGATGGGAGATTTTTACGATTCACCCCCCGGCGATATTCGGCTAGGCTTCGGACGGTACCATCGATAATGAGAGAGTCGTATGTCACACAATCCGATCTTCCCAGTTCCCTCGCAGGCCCTTACACGCACAAGAATGAATTCTTCGCAGTACGCGGAAAGCTATGCTCAGTCGATCGCCAATCCTGAGGAATTTTGGGCTGCTCAGGCGAGGGAGTTACTCTCGTGGCGGGCGCCCTTTCAGAACACGCTCGACTGGAATTTTCACACGGCCACAATCAAATGGTTTGAGGGGGGAAAGCTTAACGTAAGTGAGAACTGTATTGATCGGCACTTGGAGCTTCGAGGCGATAAGGTAGCGCTTATCTGGGAGGGTAACGAGCCCGGCGACACCAAATCACTGACATATCGTGAGCTGCACCGCGCAGTGTGCGAGACGACCACATTGCTTCGTAGTCTTGGTGTCAAAAAAGGAGATCGCGTCGCCATCTATCTTCCTATGATACTAGAGGCAGCCGTTTGTATGTTGGCGTGCACTCGAATCGGCGCAATTCATACGGTGGTGTTTGCGGGGTTCTCCGCGGAGGCTCTACGAGATCGGATCAACGACTGCTCGTGTTCGATTCTTATTACTGCAAATGAGGGACTGCGCGGGCCAAAGACGGTTCCTCTCAAGACGACGGCTGATCAAGCGGTGAGCGAGTGTCCGACGGTTCGCCATGTGCTTGTTGTGAAACGAACCGAGACACCTTGCCCGATGCAGGACGACCGAGATGTTTGGTACCACGAATCCCTCAACAGTATCGCAGGTAGCGATAATTCAGCGGCGGAGCCGATGGACTCCGAAGATCCGCTCTTCATCTTGTACACGAGCGGCTCAACCGGAAAGCCAAAGGGGGTACTTCATACAACTGCCGGATACCTGCTCTATGCCACCCACACCTTTCGATATGTCTTCGACCTGCAGGAAGATGACGTTCATTTCTGTACCGCAGATATCGGCTGGATAACTGGTCATTCGTACGTCTTGTACGGTCCGCTCGCGAACGGCGCCACGTCTCTTATGTTCGAGTCCATCCCAACCTATCCGGATGCAGGCCGATATTGGGACGTCGTAGAGCGCCATAAGGCTACCATCGTGTACACAGCCCCCACCGCGATTCGCGCCCTAGCAAAGGAGGGAGACCATTTTGTGACACGCTACTCTCGCAGCTCAGTGCGCTTGCTTGGTACGGTCGGAGAGCCAATCAACCCCGACGCATGGCTATGGTATCACTCGGTGGTGGGAGAGGGGCGATGCCCAATCGTGGACACGTGGTGGCAGACTGAGACCGGTGGGGTCATGATTTCTCCACTGCCAGGAGCAACGCCGACAAAACCAGGCTCCGCCACCCGCCCGCTCGTCGGTGTGCAACCGATGATTGTCGACGAGCAGGGTCAAGAACTGTTCGGCAATGACGTGACCGGCCGTCTCTGCATCAGATTCCCATGGCCTGGCATGATGCGAAGCGTATACGGCGATCACGAGCGTTTTCGTCAAACCTATTTCTCAACATTCCCCGGTTTATACTTTACCGGCGACGGGTGCCGCCGCGATGAGGATGGCTATTATTGGATAACCGGCAGAGTGGATGATGTTCTCAATGTGGCGGGGCACAGGCTGGGCACTGCTGAGGTCGAGAGCGCCATCGTGCGGTCGGGGGCTGTCGCTGAGGCGGCCGTTGTTGGGGTGCCGCACGATGTAAAAGGGCAGGGCATCGCGGCGTTCTGCGTTCTGCACGCTGAGGTGCTGCCTGATGCTGGCACCAAGATGAAAATTCTCGCGACAGTCAGGGAGGTGATTTCACCGATCGCTACGCCGGACCACGTTTGGTTTGTGGCAGGTCTTCCCAAGACGCGATCCGGAAAGATTATGCGCCGCATCTTGAGGAAGATCGGCGAAGGAGAGTACGGCGCTGTGGGTGATGTATCCACGTTGGCCGATCCGAGTGTGGTGGCCGATATCGTTTCACTCGTTCAGGCTGCAAGACTATCGAAAGATTAGCTGTAACGATCTGTTCGCACCTGACCATAACGGCATGAGCCCTATTTCAGACCCCGCCCATCTTAGCTAGTCTGGGCCTCTTTCCAGGTAGCACTGGAGCTCCATACGGGTAGTTCTTGAGTTTTGACCGAAGGTCTTTATCCGAAAGGAGCCGTTTTATGGGACACACAACCCTATCAGTTGAAGGAATCCGTGGCCGCCTAGCTTGCCTTCATGAGCAGCTGAGTGGAGCAGATTCGTTAGCACATCTTTCTAGGCCGCAGCAACGAGCGCGCTTGGCGACGCGACTACTCGCTCCGTTTCAGCGCTTCGCAGCTGCAGACTTCGAACTTCTCTTAATTGACTGGGTTGAGGCTAAGCCGACGCCCACCGTTATCGAGATGTGCACTTTGTTAGCCGCATTGCTGGCAGTAGACGAGGCGGAGAAGGCTGGCACACTGGCTGAACTGATTGCTGAGACGCTTAATCAGAGTAAGCCTTCTGGTCAGCACGACCCCGACGGTCGCGTTGTCTGGTGGGCTCATTGTATCTGCGAACGGTGCATTCCGCTTGCCAAGCACCTCCCAGAAGTGCAGAGGAAGCTTCAAAAGAGTTTTGATTACTGCAATTCACTGTTGCCGGCCCTGACCTAGCAACAGTAGCGGTACTAAAA
>OMII01000126.1 GCA_900299055.1 Pseudomonadota bacterium
CGATCATTCCTGTGGCGCCGCCGAAGAGTAAAATCGGCTTAAGACCAGCTTTTGTGAGGTGTATGGCAACTATAAGTTGAACGAGGTTACCCACCTGAAGCGACGGCGCCGTAGGGTCGAAACCGATGTAAAACGCGTCTCCCGAGCGGAGTTTTGAGAACATCTCAGGGTCTGACGTCTCCTGGATTAGTCCACGCCAGGAAAGCTCACGGAAAAGGTCCATACGGTCACCAAATAAACTTTGAGTACTTCAGCAGGTTTGATACCATGTAGCTCAACTTTTGACACCCTTATTGCTCATGAGAGTCCCGAACAGCCTTCAGACCGCGCTCGATCTTCGCCGACAAGGCGGTATGCTTAGGAGCCTTCGGTCTCTTGCCGGGTATGTAGATCTCTGCTCGAACGATTACCTTGGCGCCAGTGCGAAGATTCAGGTGCCAAGCAATGCTATCGGCTGGGGCTCGGTGGGGGCTTCCGGTTCGCGGCTGGTAAGCGGAACTCATAAAGAGCATTTGCTGTTTGAGGACTTCCTAGCGGAATTTCACCAGACCGAGGCGGCTCTTCTGTACGGCTCCGGGTACGAGGCGAATCTGGGCCTGCTATCGGCTACCGGCTCTCGACATGACACGATCATTTTCGACGATCGGATACACGCATCGATGCGGGATGGCATTCGTCTGAGCATGGCGCGCTCTTTCTCGTTTCATCACAACGATCTCGCGGACCTTCGGAGCAAGATCCCACTAGTCCGTGGAGATTGCTTTATCGCCGTCGAATCTTTGTACTCCATGGATGGCGACCGCGCCCCTTTGGAGCAACTGTGCCAATTAGCAGAAGAGACGGGCGCGTATCTACTCGTAGATGAGGCTCACGCCACAGGTGTGTACGGAGAAGGCGGGGCGGGATTGGTTCAGAGCCTGGGCCTTCAAGACAGGGTCTTCGCCCGCATTCACACCTTTGGAAAAGCGCTGGGCTTTAAAGGCGCGTGTGTTGTTGGACCACGAATACTGCGAGACACGCTCGTGAACTTCTCGCGACCATTTATCTACTCGACCGCACCGGACCTGATGTCTGTAGCATTGATGCGGGCTGCCTATGAGGTGGCGCGCACTTTGGACGCGGAACGGGCCTCGCTTTTTACGCTAATCTCACAATTTCGACAATTAAGAGGCGAATTTCCGGGCCTGCGCTTTCTTGATAGCGATTCGCCGATTCAAGGGATCGTCATCCCAGGAAACGATGAAGTGTTGGCGGTAGAGTTAGCTCTCTCCGAAGCGGGCTTCGCGGCGCGTGCTATTCGATCCCCAACGGTTGTGCGTGGTGAAGAGCGAATACGAATTTGCCTTCACTCTTACAATACGATTTCTGAGCTTCGCACTGCGCTTACGATCGCATCCGAAGCGTGCAGCACTCGGAGGGTCTGTGGGTTCTAATCCGGGCGGTCTCCTAGGAACGCGAACCTTTATTCGTGGACTAGCGGTGTTGTCGGCTGAGACAGCCGTGGCGCCGTTTGAAGCGACGGTTCGATTCCCTCAGGAGTTTGGTGAGAGGGCCGTGTTCCCACTGTCTCCTGCAGCGGCCTCTGATGTTGCGGAAATTTCGGGCCTGTCCGAGTACGCAAAGCTCGACAAAACTACTCAGATGGCCATCGCGTGCGCTCGAAGAACGAAATCGCGAGCAAGCGAACACTGTGACCAAGTCGGATGCGTGTCGCTGGGCTCGAGTAGGGGGCCGACGGAGAGTATTGAGCGTTCGCTCGCTGAGCTGAATACTGCGACGAATCGCTTGAGTCCGTTGACCTCCCCCGTGACCACAGCAGGCAATCTCTCGTCATGGGTGGCGCAGGACTTGCTCCTTGGCGATAAGCGCCGCCCGGTTGTTGTTTCGTCTACTTCAATGACCTGCTCTTCCGCATTTCAGTCCTTACTAGTGTCATACTCGATGTTGAAGGCAGGAATGGTACAGAGCTGCCTTTTTGGCGGTAGTGAGGCCTGTTTAACGAACTACACCTTCGCCCAACTCGATGCGTTGCGTATCTATTCCACCCTTAAGGGTGCTGAACCGTGTCGTCCATGCGCGAGCGACCCGGAGGAGTCGAGCTGCGTGGTACTCGGAGAGGCGGCGGGAACCGCCATCGTAGCCCAGGATGTCGAGCCGCAAGGGCCAGGAGACTTGGAGATTCTGGGACTGGGGTGGAGTATGGAGAGCATCCCTTCTGCTACAGGCATCTCAGACGATGGTGCCGGATTTGAGTCGGCGATGAGAATGGCACTGTCGAGAGTTCCCTCAAACACCCAGATCGATGGGGTGATTGTGCATGCTCCGGGCACAATTCGCGGCGATCGTGCTGAGCAGTCGGCTGTTAAGCGAGTGTTCGGAGACGTACCATTATTCACGACTAAACACCGGTCTGGCCACACGTACGGCGCGTCTGGAATGGTAAGTCTGCAGTTGGCCCAGGATCTTCTAAATGGCTCTGTGTGGAGGGGGGTTGAGTACGTCTCGTCCCTGGCTCCTTTCGGCACCCGTTGTTCAAGGGCGCTTGCAATTAACACCGCTGGGTTTGGTGGGAACGCAGTATGCGCGATAGTTGCCGCACCAAGCTCCTAAGGGCTGTGGGAGTATAGGCTTTTGAAAGGACCCGCCGGGCAAACCGACGGAACCCTAGGCTTGAAAGTGTAGTGGTTTTGGGCTACAAATCGTGGTTCTGTCTTCGCACCACCTGCAGACCAAACAACGACCGTTAGGACGGTTATGTAGCGCGGTAAAGCGATAACAAGCTGATTGAGTTGAGGATTTTCTATGGCAAAGGCCGCAAAAGAGACGTTTTTTCTTGTTTCCTCTGAGGGGACCGGGTTCTTCTATACTAACCGCAAGAACAAGAAAAAGGGCAAAGGAGAGACCAAGCTAAAAGTTCGCAAGTACGATCCAATCGCTCGCAAGCACGTTTTGTTCGAGGATAAGAAGCTTTCTAAGCTTAAGAAGAAGTACGTAGCAGGCACTGCATAGACAGCTGCGGCAGAAGACTCTTCGGATTCGAAATAGCCGCTTTCGTCGGTAGGTTGGCGGGCATAGCCTGCCAACAAGATAAGATTTCGGTGTCTTTGGGGTGGTGCGGGTATGAGTAACTCTGAGCAGGTCCCTGTCGTTGATATCGCTTCCGGTGCTGATGGTACGACTCCATCAGCCACAGTGCCGGTCGAGTCTCCTCAAGTGCTAGACGGCATTTCGGCGCCCAGCGTCAGTGTTTTGCCGAGCAGCGCTAGTAGTTCGTGGAAGGCACGATTCGTTTCGGCGACGGCCTGCATAATCCTCGCTGTGCTCGCGGGGGTAGTGATTCATGGCGAGCCTGGGGTTCAACCTGGAAAATTGGTCCAGCTGATCGGCGTGCTTGTTGCAGTCTTGGTAACTGCCGTTGAGATCATTTCGGTACGACCGCGAGCTATTTTTGTTCGCGACCCGTTCACGACACTTCCAGCCATCGGAGTTTCACTCGTTATTATCGCATCCGCGCTCGATTTTTACGACCCACGCGCTATCGCTACGATTAGCTCGGTTTCCGGGCCGCTGTTGGCAGCTGCCGCGATGCTTCTCGGTCGCGGACTAGCGTTGCGTGGAGAACAGGCATCGGAGGCTGGGGTTGATTTTCTCTTCCCGGGCGCCGCCTCGCGGTCGATCGTAACTCAAGGCACCCGCGTGAGTCTGGTACAAGGCGATGTAGTTCGTGCCGACTGTCGCATTGAAAGGGGATGTGTCGGAGTCGACGAGCGCGCACTCTCGCCGATAGCTACGTTTCGGATCCGAGAGGAGGGGGATGTACTCTACGCCGGTTCGACGGTACTTGCCGGCACGGCTGAGGTTCAGGCTCTTGTTGCCGATCATGAGTCCAATCTTCGTCAGCTACAGGACGCGCTGGCGCCGATGTTCGAGAGCGCTTCAGAGGGGCTCTCACGAGAGGATGCTCGCGCTGGTCGCGCAACTGCGCTGACGTTGATGTTTCTGGCGGTAGCAGCCGCTATCTCTTGGGATGAGCGCTCGCTCGGATATCAGAACAGCCTCGTGGCGGCTGGAATGGTCGCGCTTGGAGGGTCGCTTTGCCAGGTTTCTGCGTTCCTGCACGGGCTACGGCGCGAGATGGTGCGACGATGGGCCTCGCGCGGCTTTCTGTTGTCATCAGATGAGTCCGTTCGAGCGCTTTCGACGGTAGACCGTGTTGTTGTTGATCCATCACGGATCTCGGCTGGCTCGCGCGTTGTGGTTACGCACCTCGAGCTTATGGATGATCGACTAGCGGTCGGACCTCTATGCGACTGTCTTTCGTCGCTTCTGGGCCGGTCTGAAGATTCACTTCTTGTGGCAGCCGGCGATTACTGCCGCGCTAACGCATCTACACTGTCGATTGAGCGCGTGCTAGATCTTAGAGAATACTCCGGTAAGGGAATTTGCGGTTCTGTTCATGGTATCGAGCTCTCGGTCGGTAATGAGGATTTCCTCGTAGAGCGCGGTATTATGGTTCAGCCGACTGACGGAGAGCTCGCTGGCGAGGGGAGTGACACCGTGCTTCTTGTTGCCATCGATGACGATGTCGTAGCGCGCTTTTGGCTTTCGACAAATCAAGAGGCGGTTCTAGCAGAGGAGTCTGCAACATTCGGGGTGCCCGTGCAGTTATCGTCGGGCGTCGCGCAGGAGCTTCCTTCCAGTACGCTTCTAGTTCGGGGCGGAGAGTCGGATCTTGTTGGGCAGATAGCTCGCACTGACATCTCGTTGTTTACGCCGAAGGCCGCCGAGATTCGACGTGCAACAGTCGTTGCGATGACCCCCGATGTTTCAGAGATTCCGCGCTTACTCGAAGAGTGTAGAACGTCCTGTCGTGTCGTTGATAGAACTCGGGTGCTCGTCGGATTCTGTGGATTGGTGCTTGTAGCGTCGGTATTCGCCGGTCTGTTAACGGCAGCAGTGCCACTAGGACTAGTGCTATTCTTAATGGCGTCTCTGCGGCTTTCATAGTGAGAAGGGAGCGTGTAGGCTCCACGTAGAAACAGGTAAGGAGATTTTATGTACACGGCTGTCTTGGCAATTCATGTGGTCCTGGCGATCTTCTTGGTCAGCCTTGTTCTCTTACAGCAGGGCAAGGGCGCGGATATTGGTGCCGTCATGTCCGGCGGAGCGAACTCGGTATTCGGCGTGGGTGGAGCATCGTCAGTTTTGGTGCGCCTAACCACTTTAATTGCTGTGTTGTTCATGCTAACCTCCGTGCTCCTTGTCAGGCTTGCTGCGACTGGAAGCATTACCGGGTCGCGCACAGACATTACAGAGGGGCTTGACCTTGCTGGTCTTGACTCGAAGGCAGCGAAACCTCAAGATGCTGCCTCACAGGGAGCTCCGCAACCTCCCGCTAAGCCGATGGAGAACCCGTCAGCGAAGTAAATGCGGAATATGCGATCTTCGGGTCGCACAGTTCGAATGCCCAGGTGGTGGAATGGTAGACACGCCAGTTTGAGGTGCTGGTGGCGGAAACGTCGTGGAGGTTCAAGTCCTCTCTTGGGCACCATTTCCTTTTAATTGATAGCATACGTTTGATCGTCGCCGTTTTAGTCTAGCTGTTTAGCTCGCGCTGCAAAGGTCAAGGCTGCTGGGCTTGATTGTCATTTGGTCACTGAGCGCACTTACTATCTCACGAGCGTGTCGTCGGCAAGAATTAGGTTGGTACAACCGAGCCTGCGCTGCGTTGCTAGCCTGCATTCCCGTGCTCGGCCCCCTCGCGTACTTCATAGCGTTTGAAACACCCTCGCGCTTACCAAGTGCCCACCGTGCGAGGCCATCACAAGGCGCTGGGCCGGATACTGCCGGCCCGGGAAATTACGTCGGGGCGCGATCCGAAGAGTTTGACCGAGTGTCGCTCGGAGTGGTGCCGGCATCGGGCAAAGCCTTTGTGAGTGTCATTAGGTGTGTCGTGCTTGGGGTTCTGCTCGCGGTTGCGATTATTACAAACCATCTCCTTGTTGCAGATGGCAAGGCACCACATTAGGGGAGCTCGAGGCTCAGCCTAGAAATCGAAGCTCTGCCCAGGTTCCAGTTCGCGGCACGTTACTCCTCGAGTCGAGCAGGCCCGAGAGAACTCCTCATAGGTGCCGGTCAAAAGGTCGAATGTCTTGTGGTGAATGGGTATCGAGATACGTGCCCCGATGAGGCGAGCTGCCTCGCCCGCGTCGTCTGGACCCATCGTGAAACGGTCCCCGATCGGCAAACAGCATACCGTCGGTCGGAATCTAGCACCTATAAGCGCCATATCACTAAACAGCTCTGTGTCGCCGGCGTGGTAGACGCATTTGTCGGCGCCCGACACAACAACACCACACGCTTCTCCGGCGTATACGGTGCCATTTTTAGTATCATATGAACTCGAGTGAAAGGCATTCACCAGATGCACTCGGAGGTTTTGAAAGGGGATGCTTCCGCCCTTGTTCATCGGGAGTACCTGACTAGCGTCTACTCCTTCCCCGATAAGGATCATAGCTAGCTCATACGTCGCCGCTACCTTCGCCCCGGTCGAGCGGGCAAGTCTGACCGCGTCTCCTGCGTGATCCGAGTGTCCGTGTGTTAGAACGATAAGGTCGAGTTTATTCGGGTCGTGCAGCTCTGCTGGACAACGTGGATTCCCCACAAGCCACGGATCGATGGCGACGCTGGTTGGCCCTATGGTGACGAACACGGCTGAGTGGCCTGCATAGACAAGAGAGCTCTTATTCATAACGCCTCCGCGCGCTACACAAAAATTCTAAATCCACGTTCGTGTGCCTCTCGGACCGCTTGTGCGTCGTAGCGCACCCGACCCTCCGCTAATTGAACACCCCCTCTCACCAAAGATGCCGTCACCCATGGGTACAGGGAGTGTTCTACCGCAAGCGTTCTCGCCGCAAGCGCAGCCGCATCATCCCCTGGTAACACAGGCACTACGCCTTGAGCGATACGTGGTCCGGTGTCGACGCCGGAGTCAACGAAGTGGACTGTGCACCCGTGCTCGGTCTCACCGGACGCAATTGCTCGCTGATGCGTGTCTAGTCCAGGAAGCCTTGGAAGGAGTGATGGGTGGATGTTAATCAGCCGGCCACCAAAGGCCTCTGAGAACTCCGGTTGTAAGACAACCATAAAACCGGCAAGCGCGACCACATCAGGTTGGGACCGGAGAACCGCGTCTAGCACTCCAGCCTTAAACGCCGCTAGAGACGGGAATGTACCCCTCTCAACAACCTGAGACGGGACGCCGGCTTGAGCGGCCCAGACAAGCCCTTGCGCAGCTGAGTTGCTGCTAATCACCAATCCGATTCGGTAGTTCGACGCGCGCTCGTGCAGTGCTATCAGATTCGACCCCCGCCCCGATATTAGAACTGTGAGGGTAGGAGTGCGGTTCACTGGATAGATCCCTAAGAAAGCCACAAAAAACACGCGCGTCCACGCAATATCCTTTGCCGCCAAGACAAAAACTCGGATACCCTAGAGAGTATGAGAGTTCACAATCTATCACTACCCCTTTTTATAGTCGCGGCTGTGATGTCTTTCGGTCCGATCTCATCCTACGCGGACGGGAAGTCGATCGAGCAGGCAAATCAACCGACGACGAGACAAAACGATCCTCGACTCCCAGCCGTCCTCCCCGGCGAAGAGGTTGTCACTGAGTCTGGACAGCGTATGCGAGTCTGGTCCAGCGCAGGACCGGTACCTGTAAATCCGAGACCAACACCCCAGACGCTACAGGGCAATAACGGCTATGGTGGGCCATCGGTTATTGTAGATGGGCGATTTGATCCGAGGGGCGCAAAGGGGCCGTCAGACAGAGATCCGGCTGTGAACCAGCCAGTTCGGGCGCCAGGGGGCGTTGGGGATGATTTTCCTCTTAGTCAGCCACACTATCCGAAAGCCAGTCAGCATATCGACGTTCGATAGCGACCGGCGCCAGGGCAATAAATTCGGGAGTTTCGTACGGGTGGTGCTCTAATACTTTGGCTTGCAGCTGGTCGAGGCGAGCGGCAGTTGTCTTAATCACCAGCTGCACCTCGCTATCAACTACGACGTTCTCCTTCCAGTAGTAGACGGATTGGACCCCCTCAATAACGGTTACACAGGCCGCAAGGCGCGCCTCAACCAGAATCGTTGCCAGCCGAGTACCGACCTCCTTAGAGGGGCAGGTAACTAAACAGACGAGTATATCCCTCATGTTATCCCCCTTTCATAGCGGGCCGAGTAGGGTCTTCCCGGCGTGATTAAGCCGTCCGAAGATGGTATAACCTGACCGGCCTAGTTCTCCAAGAGTACTCGTATGAAAGCCCGCCTCTTACTCGTTGTTGCCGTTTTCTGGACGTCATCCCAGCTTGCAGCGGATGAGAAATCCGTTTCTCTGCCCAAGAGCGGCCTGCTAGCCGTATCTTCGCAGTCGGGCGCCGGAAATACAGTTACGAGTGATGCCTTTGGTGGCGAGGATTTTAGCGGTGCGTACGTAGCGCCGATAACGGGGTCCGTCTCTCGAGTTGGTGATAGTGGTTGGGTCTGCAAGGTATTCAATAATTCGCAAGACGAGTACTCAATAAACGTCGACCTAAAGCAGCTCGACCTGGACGGGCGGCAGGTAAAGTTTGGATCGTACTCTTTTCGCCTTAAGCCCGGAGCGTCCGATCAGATAACGTCGGAGGCTGGACTTAACTCACGCCGAGCCGAGCTCTGGCTGAGAAGCTACAAGAACCTCTCCCAAGCTCGAGCCGCGACTTCGGCAAAAACCGCTAAATAGAGACAGCAGCGAAGTGGCAACTCAACGTGCACAACTCAAGAACCCCACGAATAAAGAGCTTAAGGCTCTTGAGAAGTATGTTGTGCCCTATAGTAACAGCACTGGAGACATCAGATTTCACCTTGCGTATCCGAACAGCTACTGGGTGGCCATGTCGAATCTCGGATTCCAGGCCGTGTACGACATTTTAGCGCGCGACAGTCGTGTGATTGTTGAACGAGCTTTTCTGCCCGAAAAGGCGGAGATGCCGACTGTAAGAGCCGAGAAGTGGCGCTCGTTTGAGAGTAACCGCCTGTTAGGAGATTGTGACGTCATAGGCTTCAGCCTCTCGTTCGAGACTGACTATCCTCATATGCTATCCATGCTGCGAAACCAGGGGTTGCTCTTCTCGACCTGGCAAGAAAGAGACAAGGCGGCAGAAGAAGCGAAGTTCGCAATACCGATTATCATCGCTGGAGGCACGTCCGCCACGCTTAACCCCGAGCCGATAGCAGATTTCGTCGACGTATGCGTCATTGGCGAGGCCGAGGAGCTCCTGCCAGAGTTTATGGATGTTATGCAGCGAGCTAAACAAGAGGGGCTCTCAAGAGAGAAGCTTCTGTATGAACTCGCACAGATTGAGGGTGTGTATGTCCCACGATTCTACTCACCGCGCTTCAAAGGTGATGACTCCATGGAATCATATGATGTGGTCGCCGGCGTGCCAGCGAGACCACAGCGTCGGTTTGTGAAAGACCTGTCAAAGTTTAAGACCCACTCGCGGATCCTCACATCAGAGACTGAGTTTAAGTCGATGTTCCTTACTGAGACTGGACGAGGATGCGAGATGGGCTGCCGTTTTTGCGTCGCTGGCTACATCTATCGGCCAGTACGGAAGCGAAGTGAGGAGGTGCTGACCGACACGGTTCAGATTGGCCTTGAGAAGAGCGCCGCGATTGGATTTGTCGGCGCTTCAGTTTCGTCTCACAAGTCGATAGCCAAATTGGCGCAAAGCGTGGCCGAAAAAGGGGGGCGGGCAGCACTGAGCTCCATTATGTCCCAGAAGGTCTCCA
>OMII01000127.1 GCA_900299055.1 Pseudomonadota bacterium
AGTATGTTTTTAAATCAGGGGAATCGAAACTTAACCACAAAAGTTTCGCAGATGCCGAAGGCGTTACTATCTGAATCAATTGCTATATTGATCTGTTTTTGAAATCAACAAAAACGCAAACTTAACCGCGCGGTCTCTGAGAGAAATAGTTGGGCTAACTGAAGCTAGAAAGCATAGCTACGACACTTGTGATTGCTGTCCATGGCGGTCTACCTAGTACCTTTTTCGGATAATCCCATCCAGAGACGACCTCGAAGCGCCTGCCTAGAGGAGAGGCTATCAACGCTCCATCTGGTACTCGAGAGAAACCCGGACTGTCTCATCGCGACGATGATTTTGGAACAGATCAGCGCTGTCGACTGAAAAAGGCCTGTCCTGAGCAGTTCGTACCAGTATGAGAGGGCTAGTGCTGCGTTATTTCCCCGGCAACTCTCAAGCCGGTGAGCTCTACTAGCCGTTACTCATTTCCGACTATTCGGATGTCACCGTGATGAGTTCTGCTCCACCGCTCGTCGATTAGCTCGTGCCCGATCGTAGTTAGGTCCTCAAGACCCCGATTCGCTCGTGGGTCTGACCCCATATCACTGACGTGATTGGCGCTAAAACCAAGTAAGCGCTCTTCCTCTGACAACTCTACCTGCGGAGTGCGGCGACACATATCACGACGGTCGCCTATGAATATCTCATGGTCGATTAGAAACTTTACCACCGCATCCGCCGGTGTACCGTCATAGTATACGACATGACGTGGGCGAGATTCGGGGTGCTGCTGAAACTTCGACTCCCAATATTCCTGCGCGGGTATCAGATCGGTAGCGGGTCGCAGGTAACTGAGTATCGAACTTACATAAAACTCGTCTATTGAGAAGCTCGCTTCTCCTGCGATAACGCTCTCTCGCTCGGGCGAATACCGAGCCATAGTTTTTGCCCGATTTAGTAGCCGAGAGCCTATGACCTCTCGTATGTGTTCTGGGACGTTGAGTCCATCGAGAGTCTCCTTAACTGCCTCGCTTAGCGGAGCCTCTGCATTATTAATCTGTTCGTATAGTTCACGAGCTTGCTCATGATCTCCGCTCTCGATGCTCGCGAGCCGCGCGGCCCCTAGAGAGCTCATATGCATGAGAACCTTCGAGAGGGAGCTATCGCGCGGAATCTCGCGGCACCACTCTTTAAAAGCTCGATCGAATTCTACGTATCGAGCGGGGGCGTAGCGACTTGTTTGGCCATCCGACACCTCAGTAAGGGCATATCGAGATCCTGTGACCGGGTCCACTAGGGTTGATCGCGGTAAAAACACAACTCCCGCGTCGATGGGCACTGAGGTATGGATCTTCTCCCCATCCCATACGAAGACATCATTCCACTTGTCCTCACTCTGCCTTGCTGTGAAGTCAGCGTGCCATCCATTAAACGCAAAGCAAAACTGCGACGCGATAAAATCCGATGGATACACAAAGAATATCTCGTTACCAGACTCGGCCCCGTAGTAGTCATCAAGCACGGTCTGGGCCGCAAAATGCAGGGCTCCGCGATCTGGGTAGCTTGGTGCGCTCCCAATTGATTCGTGGACTACCGAGCGAAAACGAATCTTCGCGTCTTGTATACTTGGCTCATCGAACACGCCAGTTGCCGCAAGAAATCTGCGGATCGATTCGCGGTCTGTTGGGTTAAGTTGATGATGAACCATTCGTGGCGAGCGTAGCTCGCGACTATTCCGTAAGATCTCGTCGAATCCATCGTGATACTCAAGCGTTCCCGCGCTATGGTAAACCATCGCGTTATGGTCGCGTACGCCTTGTCGTGTGACGTGCGCGAGAAAATGTGGTCCGATTCGACGCCATACTCCGATGTACTCGTCTAATGACAGGGAGGCTAAGACTTCAGGTCGCAGCAGCTCTCGCTTCTCGTCATGTGACAAAGGTTGCCGAAGCATTCGCTGAGAAAGCTGTGCGGGGCCACTATCTGGTTCAGGCAAGGCATCGAGCTGCCGTCGAGTTTCAATGAGCTGTGCATCAAGGGCCGATAGAGCAGCGGACTTTGCCTCAGATTCTTTGCGCTTCTCTTCTTGCTGTTCTCGTAGCTGTTCCAAAATTGGGTCAGATCCAAAGAGTCGGTACAGGCGCGAAACAACAGTTCCTGATCGCGCAAGAGCTTCGCGTGCTAGATCGTGCTCTTCGGCTTTAACAAGTCCCCGTTCGATTTCCAGCACGTCCTGCTGAGCGGAGAGCTCTCTAATCTGGGCTGGTAGCACAACAAGGGCCGCGGCAATATCGTGAGCTTCGCGCTCGACAACATCCCATGTACCAGGAGAGTGTTGCTCCGCTATGGTTCGCGGATCGAGCAAGCGCCGCTTCGCGCTCTCTATTGGCTCGGAGCTCGTTTGAGCGCTTGCGTCCGATTGGGACTGATCACGCTCGGGTTGTGCTGACTGGGCGTCAGATGACTGTACCTGTGCCATACATCAGGGGTTATGGGCCCTAGAGCAGCTGAAGGCTCATAAATCACGGTAACCGCTGATAGCTCAAGGTCCAGCGAGGTCTTCAGGAATCCCCTAAAGCGCAGTACCTAACGCGGGCAGTTTGCCCTCTACCAGACGAGAATCTAACGGAAGTAGGTGCTAAGTCCTTTGTAGGCTACCCTGCGCGTCTCGGCGAATTGCCGGGCGAATCTTCTCTGCAAAGACCCCACCCTAAGGTGATTATTCGTTTGCGGCACGTTCCCGATCCAGCCCGTTTGCAGGCTCAGCTGTTGGCAACATCGGGCGCTTTCGAGGGGTCTTTAGGCGACCTGAAATGGGTTGGGTTGGATTGCAATTTACATCGTAGGTGATCCACGAGAGTAAAAACTGCGCCCCCAAAATAACTTGGATCGTCGCAAGCAAGACGGTACCCGTCGGTGCTGCAACATTGAGGTGACTATAGTG
>OMII01000128.1 GCA_900299055.1 Pseudomonadota bacterium
TGGTAGCCGCCGTGGTTGGAATGGCTGGGCTGCCAGGCGTTCTGGCAGCGCTCGATAGCGGAAAAGATGTGGCACTGGCGAATAAAGAGAGCCTTGTCGTGGCTGGTTCTTTAGTTGTCGAGCGAGCTCGCCTGCGAGGCGCCAGGCTCATTCCTGTCGACAGTGAGCATTCGGCGATCTTTCAAGTTCTGCAGGGGGTCCCTCAAGGAGATCTTCGATCATTGATTCTCACGGCCTCAGGAGGGCCATTTCTGAGAACGCCAAAAGGGGAGTTTCCATCGATAACTCCCGAGCAAGCTCTCAAGCATCCAAAGTGGAACATGGGGGCCAAAATATCGATCGATTCGGCAACCTTGATGAACAAGGCTCTTGAAGTGATTGAAGCTCGCTGGCTATTCGACGTCACTCCACGCGACATTGAGGTAGTTATTCATCCCCAAAGTATTATTCATTCAATGATTCGGCTTAAAGACGAAACTGTGTTGGCGCAGCTTTCAGAGCCAGATATGAAAGGTCCGATAGCCTACGCACTGTCGTACCCTCTGGGGCGCCTTGATCGAGTGATGCGTCCGCTCGATTTTAGTGCGGTCAGAGAGCTTACGTTTGATGTGGTGGATAACGAGAAGTTTCCGAGTATTAGGCGAGCTCTTGAGTGTTTACAGGGAGCTAGCGGGGCCTGCGCAGTTTTCAACGCCGCCAATGAGGTGGCCGTAGCGGCTTTTTTGAATGGCACCGTCTCATTTCCGTCCATCTATGGAATTATCGATAAAGCTTTAGAGAAGTGTGGTGGGGAGGGGTATACTTCCCTTGAGGAGTTGCAGGGTCTGTGCGAGCGAGCGTCAGAGTGGGCTCGACAGGCAGCGTATAGTGTTCGAAAGTAGGGTCCATGGGAATACTTATTTCGATTGTGGTTCTTGGTGTCCTGGTTTTTGTGCATGAGCTTGGGCATTTTCTGGTAGCGAAATTTTTTGGAGTAGGGGTGCTTGAGTTCGCCCTTGGTTTTGGTCGCCCTCTTTGTAGGTGGCAAGGTAAAGAAACCACGTATTCCATCCGAGCTATCCCGCTTGGCGGATTTGTGCGAATGGCCGGCGATGATCCGGTTGCAGTATACGGTGAAAGCGTGGTGGGGCCTCGTCTTGAGGTTGAGGGAGCCTCGCCGATCGAGGGCTCTCAGGAAGAGCTCACCGTGTCCCAACAGCGTATGGTCGACGATGAGTCGAGGTGGTTTCTCAAGAAATCGTACGGACCTCGATGTGCGATCGTTCTCGCTGGACCTTTAGCTAATTTCTTATTCGCCTGGGTCCTGGCGTTTGGAGCCATCATGGCTATTGGGCTGCCCGTTGTAGGGGATGGGCCTGTGACAATCGGCGGCGTCTTTGATGGGTCGCCCGCTGACCAGGCTGGAATCCGAAAGGGAGACAAGGTTCTCTCGGTAGATGGCAAACGCATCGAGACCTTTAAAGATTTGATGGCAATCGTTCAGGGTTCGCAGGGCAACCCGCTCACATTTGAGGTCGAGCGACCTTCGCAGGAGCAGCCTCAGGACAGTAGTTCAGAGATAGTAACGGTCCAAGTAAAGCCGACTCGAGATGTACCCTCAGAGTTGGAGATCGTTGATGGAAGGCCAGCTAGTCCGACCTATCGCGTAGGCATTCAAAGGTCACTAAAAAACGTTACCTACGAGCCCGCGGATGTAAAGACTGCGCTTGTGGCGGCCAGCGATCAGGTTGTGGCTCTTTCGCTTCAGAATTTGCGAGGATTGAGAGCGCTCATAACTGGTCGTATTTCTCCGACCAAGAGTATCGGAGGGCCGATCGAGATTATCAAACAGACAGCTGCGAGCGCAGATGAGGGAGTCATGGCGTTGATAGGCTTTATGATCTTCCTAAACATTACGCTGGGCATCATGAATCTGCTGCCGATCCCGATCCTCGACGGTGGACATCTCACGCTCTTCACTATCGAAGCGCTGCGAGGGCGGCCGATGACGCTTCGAAGTCAGGCCAGGATTATGAACGTGGGAATGCTTATTCTCGGAGCGCTGATGATCTTTGCGCTCGGCAATGATCTCTATCGGGTTCTCTTGTAGGCGAATAGTCTCCTGTGAAGCACCGTCTTGCGGTTGATACGAGCGGGTCTTTTTGCAGTGTCGCGTTGCAGCACGCCGACGGAGGCGTCTTCCACGTAGAGTCAGAGGGCAATGGAGATCATTTCGAGCAGCTTCCGCGGCTCGTAGACTCGCTGGTCGCACAAGCTTCGATACAGGTAGGTGATCTCGGTCAGATACTGATTGGGATCGGTCCAGGATCGTTTACCGGTCTTCGTATTGGGATGAGTTTCGTGAAAGGGCTCGCGTGTGCGGTAAGGGTGCCTCTGGTAGGCCTATCGTCATTTTATGCCGTAGCGAAATGTCGCGCCATGACAGGTGTCGAGAACGGGCCTATGCTTGTGGTCTCCGATGCTAGACGCCGAGAGGTCTTTTGCGCCGAGTATGAGATTACGAGTAGCGATGTACTCGAGGTTCAGCCAGCGAGGATAGTGGGTGAACACTTGGTAGAGAAGTGGATTTCGGAGACCGGTGGTGTTGTGGTGACCCCGCTTCGGGGATGGGTTGTTGAGGGTGTCCAGATGATAGTTGAGCCCCGTATTTCCGAGGGGTTACTAGCCCTTCCGACCTCAATAGACGGGTATTCGGTTAGTCAGATAGCGCTCTTGGAGCCGGACTATGTTCGAGGGGTCTCAGCCAAATCGATTGCAGAGCGGAGAGGGTCTTGACTCTTAACGAAAGCCTAGTTAAGAATCGGGCCAGCAACTGTCCAGTTGTGTAGCCCGTTTCTTGGCGTCGGTTTTTAGCGGCGGAGGAAACGGCAAGTACCTTAAGCAAGTATCTTAAGCGAGAGAGAAAAGAGTAGTCCGGCTATTGACCGTCTACCTACGATCGTTTTGATACAATCCAGTCAATCTGAGACTCGCCGATCCGAGATGACACAGTCCGAAATGAGAATACGGCGAGCCGAAGAGAGGCGCGGTAGCTCCACACGAAGGGGCCGAGCGTCGAGTCAGGGCTCTAGGGGCCATTTCAAGAGTAACGTCTAGCCCGTCAGGGTAAAAGAGAGACAACAATGAATCTTAATGAATTGAAGCAGCTGAAAACTGATGAGCTCATGAAGGTGGCGGCGGAGTTCAATATCGAGACAGCCAACTCGATGCGCCGGCAGGAGCTTATCTTCAGCATTCTCACAGCTCAGTCAGAGTCAAACGGCAGCATCTATGCAGGGGGCACTTTGGAGTGCCTTCCGGATGGCTTCGGTTTCCTTCGATCGCACGATTACAACTACATCCCGGGCCCAGATGATGTTTACGTGTCGCCGGCGCAGATTCGGCGCTTTGGCTTAAAGACCGGAGATATCATCGAGGGGCAGATCCGTCCTCCGCGTGAAAAAGAGGGTGAGCGGTATTTTGCGCTCGTGAAGGTAACGTCAGTTAACCTAGATTCGCCAGAGGTTCTCAAGACCAAGACCCACTTCGACAACTTGACAGCGCTCTATCCCAACGAGCGTCTCAAGCTTGAGAGTAAGAAGGGTGGATTGTCGACCCGGATTATGGATCTCTTCTGCCCAATAGGTAAGGGACAGCGCGCATTAATCGTTGCTCCTCCGCGTACGGGTAAAACAATCCTGCTGCAGAATATCGCTAACGCGATCACGGAGAATCACAAAGAGGTTTATCTTATCGTCCTTCTCATCGACGAGCGTCCGGAGGAAGTTACAGATATGGCTCGCTCCGTGAAGGGCGAGGTTGTTTCGTCGACGTTCGATGAGCCGGCTCAACGCCACGTTCAGGTTGCAGAGATGGTGATCGAGAAGGCCAAGCGTCTCGTGGAGCACAAGCGCGACGTGGTTATTCTTCTCGATTCAATCACTCGTCTCGCGCGAGCGTACAACACAGTAGTTCCACCGAGCGGAAAGATCCTCTCGGGAGGAGTAGACGCGAATGCTCTTCACAAGCCCAAGCGCTTCTTTGGAGCTGCTCGTAACGTCGAAGAGGGTGGCAGCCTAACTATCATCGGCACTGCGCTTATCGAAACGGGAAGCCGTATGGACGAAGTTATCTTCGAGGAGTTCAAAGGTACAGGTAACTCCGAAATCGTGCTTGATCGTAAGTTGAGTGAGCGACGTATTTATCCAGCGCTAGACCTCAAGGCCTCGGGAACCCGTAAGGAGGATCTGCTTCTTGACGATACCGTGATGCAGAAGGTCTGGCTGCTTAGAAAGGTTCTCAATCCGTTGAATACAGTTGAGGCTATGGAATGGCTGCTCAGCAAGATTGATGGAACCAAGAGCAATAAAGACTTCCTTGAGATGATGAAAGGATAGTTGGTAGGCCTGTTTTCTGAGGTGTTTTGAGCTGTTAGAGAGGTTGAGCCCTCTGGGATACGGGCCGCATCTTACCTCAGGCCAACGTGCGCTCCGAGCGCGCGTCTGCGATTAGCCGTCGTATTGTTAGCCTGCTCTTTACAACGCTCTATGGTCTCAGCTCCCCAGGGAATAAAAATCTTAGCCGTCGATGATAATCATGAGGGATTGTTCGCTCTTGAACAGCTCTTACTTGCCCGCGGATTTGAGGTGATTACCGCCTCAAGTGGAGAGGAGACTCTGGAGAAGGCGGAGAGTGAGCGACCAGACCTGATACTACTTGATGTGGTAATGCCTGAACCTGATGGATACGAGGTCGCGCGTCGCCTCAAGGCGCACGCTGAATTACGCTATATCCCCGTAGTTCTTTTGACAGGTAAAGATGAACTCCGAGATGTGTTGCGGGGTTTTGAGCAGGGTGCGGATGATTACATCTGCAAGCCTTATCAATCGGCGGAGTTGGTTGCCCGGGTCCATGCGGCACTACGAGTGCGGCGCCTGTATACGGAGCTACGAGATGTTCGTGTTGCCAATCGTCATTTGCAAGCGAGATTGAGGGAAGAGTTCGCCTTCGGAAATATTATTGGAAAGAGCGCCGCAATGACCGAGTTGTACCAGATCATGGCGAAGGTTGTTGATAGTGAGGTCCCGGTTTTAGTGACCGGTGAATCGGGCACAGGAAAAGAGATGATAGCGATGGCCTTGCACGCCAACGGGCCGCGTAGAGACAGGGCTTTTGTTGTCCAAAACTGCTCTGCATTCAATGAGAACCTGCTTGAATCAGAGCTTTTTGGTCACGTGAAGGGGGCCTTTACAGGTGCAGTGCGCGACAAGCAGGGGCTCTTTGAGGTAGCGGATGGCGGCACGTTTTTTCTCGACGAGTTAGGCGAGATGAGCCCAGCCTTACAGGTAAAGCTTCTGAGGGTGTTGCAGGATGGAACGTTTATGCCTGTCGGGGGTACCAAGCAGAAAAAGGTCGATGTGCGAATTATCGCTGCGACTAATCGTGATCTAGAGGATATGGTCCAAAAAGGCACCTTTAGACAAGACCTTTACTATCGTCTAAACGTCGTGAGTTTACGGCTTCCTCCCTTGCGTGAGCGACTCGGGGATGTGCCGCTTCTGGTCCAGTTCTTTCTTTCAAAGATAGCCGGTAAATCTGGGCAGCAGCGCAAGGCCATCGCTCCCGATGCCATGAATGCCCTTGAGATGTATTTCTGGCCCGGCAATATCCGACAGTTGGAGAATGAGCTTCAGCGAGCCTGTGTCATGAGTGGCAAAGACGAATTGATCGTACGAGAGCACCTATCTCCTGCGGTCATCGATGCGGCTAGTCCAGGCAAGCGTATTAGCGCAGCGCTCGACACCCAAGGGAAGGCATTAAAGGATATCCTTGAGCAGGTAGAGAGAGAGATGATTCAGAAGACACTTGCGCAGTGTGAGGGAAACAAGAGCGAGGCGGCTCGCCAACTCGGTATCTCCCGATCAAATCTGATCGCCAAGACTCAAGAATATGGTCTAGAGTAGAGCGATGAACGCGATTCTCATCTCAAAGGATCTTCTCTTTATTACCAAGGTGAAAGAGGTAGCGACGGCATCTGGCGCTCGATTGACGGTCGCAAAGTCATCTGAAGTGCTTGAGCAAGCTCTTGAGGCGAGCCCTGCAGGAGGGGTAGTCATGATTGACCTGGAGAAAACACCGCTCTCCCTTGAGGTCATTCACGAGACCGTATCAAAAGGGGTCGGTCGGAGTTGGCGCGTGTGTGGATTCTTCTCGCATATTCATGTCGAGTCTGCGCAGATGGCGCGTCAGTATGGCTTTCAGGAGGTCATGCCACGGTCGAGGTTTGTGGCCGTCTTGCCGGATCTTTTGTCTTCCCTGAGCTAGTGGTTCGCGCTAGGAATACGGTACGTCGTAATGTCCAGTCTGCCAGGCGGTAAGCCTGAGCCAGCGTTTTCGGGGCTATTATAGCGATTCACAGGAAGAGCATTATGCGTCGAGCAATCCTATCTTCAAAAACCGTGGTCTCCACCCTGGCCGTTTTTGCTGCGTGCTTTGTCGGTGTGCTGCTGGACGAGCGGGTGAGAAATCACGATTTGAGCAATGACCGTCTTCGCGTGCGTGGAGAGCTGTTTGCACACTCGCCGCAGGAGCTCGCTTTACGTGACAGAATTGAGAAGCTATCGGGTTTAGAGGGAAGACCGCTTCTTTCGCTTGAGGACTGGTCGCCGGTGGAACCGATAGTGGTTGACGGGATCGATGTCAGCAATCTTTTCGTGGGCGAGTTCTCCTATAAGCCGAGCTTGGGTCGTGACTTTGCATTTTCCAGGTTTGTGCTCGATGCCGTATTCACCAGACCGGAAACGTTCTTTGAGCTCGGAGTTCCGGTCGAGTCCGGTTCCCTCGTGGTGCGTTTTTCGGGTTCGCTCGTCGAGGCTTTCTCGAGACCGGCAGGTGGCGGAGAATTGACTCCGATTTCAGGGATGAAGGTGTCGCTTCCGGCAGGCTGTGGCAGATATGAGGTTATAGCGTCCGAAGTGGGGCAGTCGGTTGTTTGTTCAGGTAAAACAGTGATGGAAATAAAGATTCCGAATCGTCGTAACGGGCGAGTTTTTGCGGCATCTAACCTGACGGGTGGCGAATTGCGGGAGCTGTATATCGTCGGGTGATGGTACGCCTGCGCGGTAAGCTGTGACAGGAATACATCATTGATTTTTGTTGCGGTGGACGGGTTCTTTTCAGAGGGACTACATGACTCAAATCGTAGCGTTTCCGGGTTTCGCTGTGGGATTGCCCCTAGCTGTGCTCTTCGGTTCGCTGGTAGTCAGTCGGCTTCTTAAAATATCGACAGTTGGAACTATTGTAGCGGCGAGTGCTCCGCTCGCGTTGCCGTTTGTGAAGCTACCGTTCGTAAAAGAGATTACTCATGGCCATCCGGAATATCTGATAGGGGGCGCGTGGGCGGTTTTGCTCAGTGCGGCGATCGGCTGGGTTCTCGTACGTCCGATCGTCACCGGTGCTGCAAAAGGGGTGGGGGTTCTTAGATTGGGGTATCTCGCTGTGCTTGCAGCGGCGCTCTTAGTAACCACGCTTCTCTTGGTTAATCCGGGCGCTTTGGCCCAGCACGCTCCTGGTTGGCGTGGTTCGGCTGGGTTTGTGCTGCTCAGCGCTTCGTTGCTGAGTATGTCGATGTCGTTGGCGCGTGTGCTTCGCGCAGCGCTGTTTTTTGTGATGTGGTCATTTGTCTCGATTGTTTTGGCGAGTGAGGTGTTTCTTCACAAGCTACCGCAAGAAGTGGTTCGGGAAGACCTTAAGCGTCTCGAAGAGGTCGTTCCCAAGGAAGCTATCGAGCGGGCGATTGAGAAGCTGCAGGTGACGGCGGCGCCTGGGAGTTCCAAGCGCACGGCGGTTGTCTTGGGTGGAGCAACAGCGATCGGATTTCCGGTGTCGACACAAAATACGTTAGCCTCTCGCTTGGAGCGGTTCTTCGAGTCGTCTGGAATAGCGGTTGATGTGCGCGATGCTTCGTATGAAGGAGCCACGGTGTTCGATATCGCGTGGCTCGCCCAAGAGAGGGTTGCTCAGCTCGGCCCTGACTTTGTTTTTGTGGTTGGGTGGTCAGCGGACAAGGAGCGTGGTCCTGTAGCCGGCCCTCTGGCGAGATCTGATGACCAAAGCCACGCTGCTGTCCGGGCTTTATGGTCGAGTATGCTTATGCGCTGGGTCACGACACCGGCTCCTCCTGAGCATCCTTCGCTACAGGGCCCGAGGGTTTCGCCTGACGATTATCGCCGTGAGCTCGCCGCTGCGGTTCGGACCCTGCAGCAGGGAGGGTCGCGAGTTGTGCTGGTTGGGGAGCCCGTTACGGATGGAGACGATCGTCCCTATCGCGAGGCTATGGTTGAGACCGCTCTGGAGACACGCTCCCTTTTTCTTCCGTCGGAGCGGATAGTGCGCCAGCAGGTTGACTCCAACAAGTTATTTAGTAGAGGTGTGCTGCTCTCCTCATACGGGTATGAAACCCTCGCTGAGGGGGCCGTGAATCGAGTGCGAGCCTTTAGCTCAGATCTCTAAGATGGGGTGGTCGTGAGGCGACTTTCGTATCTCTTTGGCGCTCTTATCGCTGGTGTAGTTGGATTTGCGTGTTTGGAGCTCGCCTACCGATTCTACGACCTAAAAAACCACCTGGCGCAAACCCTCAAAACGGCGGACCTTGAGACTGACTCGGAGATCCGCAAAAAGGTAGCCGATCGTGTAAAGAGGTATGGAGTTCAATGTATCGAACAGGATATCGTTGTAACACGGGGCGCGGGTCGTGTGGTAGTTGATGTGCCGTACAGGCAGGAGATTCAAGTTGCCGCACTCGGTCGCAGATACACGCTACTCTCAGTGGTGATCAGGGCCGAAGTCGAGAGGGATTTCTAAGGTGTAGCGGAGCGCGCCGTGCGAGCCGCCAAGGAGATGTTTGTATGAACGCCAAAATCAAACCTGTTCCACGAGAGTGGCAACCAGTTATGGATGAAGAGACGATCGCCAGGGCGATCTCTCGGATGAGCTTTGAGATAGTAGAAAAGGATCGAGATCTCGGTAGTCTTGCCATCGTTGGTATTCGAACTGGCGGAGAGTACCTGGGGAGACGGCTGCAGCACGAAATCCAACGTATCGAGGGGCGAGACGTGGCGTATGGTGTCATTGACATCACCCTGTATCGCGATGATCTCTCAAGTGCTCAGGCCCAGCCGACCCTGCGAGGGACTGATTTGCCCTTTCGAATTGCTGGCTCGCGTATAGTTCTCGTCGATGACGTTCTCTTTACGGGCCGTACTATTAGGTCGGCGCTCGACGCTATTATCGATTTTGGAAGACCCAGAAAGGTTGAGTTGGCGGTGCTCCTGGATCGAGGGCACCGAGAGCTGCCGATTCAAGCTGACTACATTGGAAAAGTCGTACCGTCGGAGCGCTCGCAGCTCGTGCGGGTGCGATTAAGCGAAATGGGATACAAAGACGGGGCATACCTTATCGAGCGAGAGAATCGCTAGGCAGGGCCCGCGCACGCGTTTCGGCAACCCAATTACCGACTTGTCGAGGCGTCTCTTACGCTGAAGGGGAGCAGTCGTTCGTGTCTAGTCACTCCCCAGGAAAATCCCCAATTAAAACCGACGGACCTCGATTTTTTGTGCGCTACCTACTTGTAAAGTTGTCGTCAGTGGGGTTAACTGATCGCTCGATGGTCGACCACTTGTTGGGAATAGAAGGGCTTTCGAAAACAGACATATATCGGTACCTCGATGCGGCACACTCTTTTGTAGAGGTATCTGAGCGGGACATCAAAAAAGTTCCGACACTCCGCGGCAAAACAATCGTTCATGTTTTCTTTGAGCCAAGCACTCGGACACTGGCAAGCTTTGATATTGCTGGGAAGCGGCTTTCAGCCGACACCATCAATGTTTCGGCTGGTTCCAGTTCGGTGAAGAAGGGAGAGACCCTTCTCGATACCGTTCGCACTCTAGAGTCGATGAACCCCGATGTGTTGGTGATTCGTCATTCCGAAAGCGGCGCGGCGCGCTTTGCCTCACAGTATTTGTCACGTTCATCTGTCGTTAATGCTGGTGATGGCTCCCATGAGCATCCAACGCAGGCTCTGCTTGATTTGTTGACGTTGCGGCAGCACTTCTCGGCTCTCAAGCGGGGTATTGAAGGTCTTAAAATTGGATTCGTCGGAGATGTGCGCCATTCAAGGGTTGCGCGAAGCAATATATGGGCTCATCTGGCGCTCGGTAACGAGGTGCGGTTAATTGGTCCTTCAACTCTAGTACCACGAGAATTCGCCGCAGTTTTTGGAAGCTCTTCGGTGAAAGTAGAGCATGATCTGGCAACGGGGTTACGAGGACTCGATGTAGTCGTGTGTCTGCGGATGCAGTTAGAGCGGCAAGATGAACACTTCGTTCCGAATCTTGATGAGTATAGTAAAGAGTATTGTGTCTCCGAGCGCCTGTTAAAGCAGCTTGCACCGTCGAGCGTTGTGCTCCATCCGGGCCCCATGAATCGAGGCACAGAGATAGCAGGTGAAGTCGCCGATGGGCATCGCTCACTGATTCGTCGCCAGGTGAACAACGGCGTCGCGGTTCGTATGGCGGTTCTGTATCTTCTCGCTCGAACGGTTGAATCTCATGAGGTGGGGGTGAAGGGTGAGTAGTAAGAAATCGACTGTTATACACGGTGGCATACTGGTTGACGCTTCCTCGGATCGGGATGGAGAGTTTGATCTCCTCATCGAAAATGGGCGTATCGCTGCGATAGAGAAGCCAGGTGTTCTGAAAGATAAAGCTGATGTTGAGCGAGTCGATGCCGCTGGTTCGTGGGTAATTCCCGGGCGTGTCGACCTTCATGTGCACCTTCGAGAGCCAGGGGAGGAGTGGAAGGAGACTGTTCAGACTGGAGCAGAGGCTGCGGTCCTCGGTGGCTATACGGCCATCTGCAGTATGCCCAACACCAAGCCGGCGAATGACTCGGCGGAGGTAACCCGTTTCATCCTTGAAAAGGCAAAAGCGGCCGGAGCTGCTCGTGTGCTTCCGATAGGAGCTATTTCGATGGAGCGTAAGGGCAAGCAACTTGCCCCGTATTCAGAACTCGCAAAGGCGGGGTGCGTTGCGTTTTCCGACGATGGTGATCCGGTCGCGGACGCGGGACTTATGCGACGGGCGTTGGAATGGTGCCTCATGTTGGGGCTTCCGCTGGCGTGTCACGAGGAGGACCGCAATTTGAGTTGTGGTGGTTGTATGAATGAGTCACCACTCTCACTCAAAATGGGACTCAAAGGGTTTCCTGGCGTGGCTGAAGACGTGATGATTGCACGCGATATTGAGCTCGCGCGCTTCACGAGGGGTAAGGTGCACATTTGTCACGTTTCAACTGCTCGAGGGGTAGAGCTAATACGTCGGGCAAAAAACGACGGCATAAATATAACGTGTGAAGTTGCGCCGCATCACTTGGTGCTCGATGAGGGTTGCGTTCATGAGTATGACACGCATTTCAAGATGATGCCTCCTTTGAAGGGACACGAGGATATAGAGGGTCTGTTTGCGGGGCTCGCTGACGGCACAGTCGATGCGATAGCAAGTGACCATGCCCCGCACGACCGTGACAGTAAGTTAGTCGAGTTCTCTCGCGCCACGGTCGGCATTCTGGGTCTTCAAACGAGCCTCCCTTTGCTTGTTGAGATGTGTCTCAAGGGGACGATGAGCCGAAAACGCATGGTTGATCTTTTAAGCGCCGGTCCGGCCCGTTCCTTCGGTTTGCCATATGGCACTCTCAAGGTTGGCAGCGAGGCAGATGTTGTTGTCTTAGATCCAACTAGACGCTGGGTGTTCTCGGAACAGGAGGTGCGGTCTAAGTCGAAGAACAGTCCTTTTGTAGGCAAAGAGCTTACTGGACAGGCAACGCACGTGTTCGTAGGGGGAAAACGTGTGGTATCAGGCGGAGAACTCGTTCGATAGAGAAGAGGATCGGTAGCGACGTAAGGGAAGATAATGGCAACTAAGAGGATAGTCACATCGATACAAGAGGCGCGCGGCGAGCCAGGCTATGTTGCCTTGGCGGATGGCACTATCTTTAAAGGGACGTGTTTTGGAGCGCTTCGTGGCGAGGCAAATCCCGTCGAGGGAGAGGCGGTTTTCAATACGTCGATGTACGGCTATCAGGAGATCCTAACTGACCCCAGTTATGCGGGGCAAATTATGTGCTTCACGTACCCGCATATTGGTAATGTCGGCTGCAATGAAGAGGATGTTGAGTCAGGACGAGTCTTCACAGAGGGATTAGTAGTCCGGAGCGCACAAAAGGTCCCGTCGAATTTTCGTTCAACCGTTTCCCTTCCTGAGTACCTAGCCAAGCGAAACATCATGGGTATTGAGGGGATCGATACTCGGGAGCTGGTAACACTGCTAAGAACCAAGGGCGCTCAAATGGCAGTCATGGCCGGGGGAAATAATGTCAGCCCGCAGGCACTTGTTGACCGAGCACGTACGCTCGGCTCCATGGAGGGAAAAGATTACGTTAAGCAGGTAGCGTGTCAGGAAATTTATACATGGGACTATCTCCCCTGGAGTCTCGCCCACGGCAATCAACGCAAGTTGTCGCAGGAGCAGCTTGTGTCACGACCGCACGTCGTGGCGATTGATTGTGGAGTAAAAACCAATATTTTGCGTTTATTGGTTGATGTCGGGTTTAGAGTCACAGTTGTTCCAGCAGGCACGGGATCAGAGCAGATTATGGCTCTGAGACCTGATGGAATTTTTCTGTCTAACGGCCCCGGAGATCCGGCGACGCTCGGTTATGTGGTGAATCCGGTTAAAGAGATGCTTGGAAAAGTTCCGATGTTCGGCATCTGCCTTGGACATCAGATTCTTGGGCAGGCTCTTGGAGGAAAAACCTACAAGCTAAAGTTTGGCCATCGAGGGGGAAATCACCCAGTTCGAGATGAGACAACTGGTAAAGTTGAAATAACAGTTCAGAATCACGGATTCGCGGTGGATAGGGATTCCCTGGGTAGTAGGGTGTTCGTCTCACACCTTAACTTAAATGATATGACAGTAGAGGGCCTTGAGGCTCGTGATGCGAGAGCTTTCTCGGTGCAGTACCACCCAGAGGCTTCACCCGGTCCTCACGATTCACGTTATTTATTTGAGCGATTCCATCGTTTGGTGGTTGGAGTATAGGACGTCGAGAAAACGCGGATATGCCAAAACGTAGTGACATTAAATCGATTCTCCTCATAGGTTCTGGTCCTATTGTAATCGGCCAGGCGTGTGAGTTTGACTACTCCGGTACGCAGGCCATTAAGGCGCTAAAGCAGGAGGGGTATCGAGTCATTCTCGTCAATTCGAATCCAGCGACGATCATGACAGATCCTGAGTTCGCAGACAGGACTTACATTGAGCCGATCACGGCAGATTTTGTCGAGGAGATTATAAGAGTTGAGCGTCCCGACGCCGTCCTTCCAACTATGGGTGGCCAGACTGCGCTCAATACCGCGCTTGAGCTTGCAGAACGGGGTGTTTTTGAAAAGTATGGCTGCGAGCTAATCGGCGCTAAAGTAGACGCAATCAAGACCGCCGAAGACAGAGAGTTGTTTCGTCAAGCCATGGACGAAATAGGGTTAGAGTCCGCTCGGTCAAGAATTGTGACCTCCCTGAAAGATGCCGATGATGTCGCTCGCGACCTGGGATATCCACTGGTCTTGCGCCCGTCGCGTACCCTCGGCGGCACAGGTGGTGGGATCGTCTATGGCCCAGCCGAGCTTCATCGCAAAATATCGATTGCACTGGCGGCAAGCCCTAATCATGAGGTGCTGGTCGAGGAGTCCCTTCTGGGGTGGAAGGAGATCGAGCTAGAGGTGATGCGAGACCTCAAAGACAACGTCGTAATCATCTGTGGTATTGAGAACTTTGATCCGATGGGAGTTCATACCGGGGATTCAATTACAGTTGCCCCGATACAGACGCTTACAGACAAGGAGTACCAGCTTCTGCGTGATGCTGCGATAAAAGTGATTCGCCGTATCGGTGTCGATACAGGTGGATCGAACGTCCAATTTGCGCTGAACCCGGCTAATGGTCGGGTTATCGTTATTGAGATGAATCCACGCGTTTCGCGTAGCTCCGCGTTGGCATCGAAGGCGACTGGGTTTCCAATAGCGAAGATAGCGGCGAAGCTTGCGGTAGGATACACCCTTGATGAAATCAGGAACGACATAACGAAAGAGACGCCTGCCTGTTTTGAGCCATCGATCGACTACGTGGTTGTTAAGATCCCACGCTTTAACTTTGAAAAGTTCCCGCTTGCGGACGCCACCCTTGGAACTCAGATGAAGTCTGTAGGAGAGGTGTTGTCCTTCGGACGAACGTTCCAAGAGGCCCTTCAGAAAGCCATGACCTCGATGGAGATGGGAACCTACGGTTTTGATGGCGGACGGTTGGCGAAAGACTTGGGTAAGAGCGAATTGCTTGAAGCCTGCGCGGTTCCTGCGCCGCATAGATTATGGCTGGTGGGTGAGGCGTTGCGCTCGGGATTCTCTGTTAGGGACCTTCACCAGTCCACCAAGATTGATTCCTGGTTTCTGGGTCAAATCGACGAGCTTATTCAGGTGGAGCACGATCTTGCAGCAAAACGAATAAACACGATCGAGGCAAGCGAGCTGCGAGACTTAAAGCGTCTTGGATTTACAGACCGACGTATCGCAGCACTCACTGGTTCTCGCGAGATCGACGTACGTACGCGACGCAAGGCATTAGGTGTCGTACCTTCGTTTAAATCAGTCGATACGTGTGCCGCAGAGTTCGAGGCTTTCACGCCGTACTTGTATTCGACGTACGACGGAGCCTCAGAGGCACCACCAACTGACAAGAAAAAAGTCATCATTCTAGGTGCTGGGCCAAACAGAATAGGGCAGGGAATCGAGTTTGATTACTGTTGTGTGCATGCGTCCATGGCGCTTCGTGCAGATGGATTTGAAACCATCATGGTCAACTGCAACCCAGAGACGGTCTCAACTGATTACGACACAAGCGACAGGCTTTATTTTGAGCCGCTTACGGTTGAGTCGGTGTTGCAGATTGTTGAGCGAGAAAAGCCCTTCGGTGTCATTGTGCAGTTCGGAGGGCAAACGCCGCTTCGTATCTCGGGCGAATTGGCGGCCCTCGGTGTTCCAATAATAGGAACTTCAGTCGAATCGATCGATGTGGCAGAGGATCGCGAGAGATTTTCGGCACTCGTAGCCAAGCTAGGCCTCTTACAGCCACCCTATGCTACAGCGCGCTCCGTGGATGAGGCAGTTGCGGCGTCAAGAAAGATCGGGTTTCCGCTCATGATCCGCCCGTCATTTGTGCTCGGTGGTAGAGCGATGCGTGTCATCTACCGAGAAGATGAAGTCATCAGTTATATGCAAGAGGGAGTAGAGGTCTCTCATGATCGTCCTGTGCTTCTTGATCGATTCCTGGAAGGTGCGACCGAAGTTGATGTAGATACAGTCAGTGATGGGACCGATGTGCTCGTGGCAGGAGTCATGGAGCACATCGAGCCTGCAGGTATTCACTCAGGCGATAGCTCATGCTGTCTTCCGCCGCAGACTCTCCATGACTCAACGGTGGCGGAGCTCAAACGTCAAGCTCTTATCCTCGCCAGAGAGCTTGGAGTTGTTGGATTGATGAACATCCAGTTCGCTGTTCCTCGTTCAGGCGAGGTGTTTATCCTAGAGGTAAATCCGCGTGCATCCCGGACAGTTCCATTTGTAAGCAAGGCGACGGGTGTGCCTTGGGCGAAAGTTGCTAGTCGAATCATGGCCGGTAAATCGATCAGGGAGATCGGTGTAAAGGAGGTTGAGCCGCAAGGCTACGTGTCCGTGAAAGCATCAGTGTTCCCATTCTCTAAGTTCCCCGGAGTAGATACGATCCTTGGGCCTGAAATGAAGTCGACGGGAGAGGTAATGGGCATCCACAAGACTTTTGCAGGAGCCTTCGCAAAGAGTCAGTTTGCGTCAAATATCACCTTACCCAAAGAGGGCGTCATCTTCTTAAGCGTGAAGGATGCCGATAAAGAAGAATTACCCGAGATAGTTCGACAGCTTGATAAACTCGGCTTCGGTCTCATAGCCACCAAGGGTACAGCTTCGTTCCTTCGTGAGCAGGGGGTTCCGGTGCGTGAAGTTAACAAGGTAAGAGATGGTTCTCCGCACATCGTCGATGAGCTCGGTGCCGGTGAAGTGGCTTTGGTGATGAATACTCCCGAAGGATGGAGGCCGGTAATGGACTCAAAGTCTATCCGTCTTGTGGCCAATGAGTTGCGGGTGCCAACGTATACGACGGTCGCTGCAGCGCGCGCCGTATCTGAGGCCTTAGCAATGGTTCAAAGCGGAGAATATCTCTCGGTTCGTGCGCTCCAGGATTACACAGGGGTGAGTTAGAGTCTTTTCTGAAACAAGTGGCGGGGAAACTAGGCGCAGGCAGGGCGGCCGCCTTTGTCTTCGGGGAGTAGCGTCTCGAGCTGACCGATCAGAAACAATAGATTTGGGGTAATGGCTTCGCAGTCATCAGAGATGGCCTGCCTCAAGAGAAGGATCGAAGTAAAAATTTTAATGCGCCACGTTTCATCGTTAGAGCCTGGCGTTGCTTCAGCGAGGAGTCGTAGCGCTTCGTTGGTAGCATCCTCGATGATGTCTCGATATTCCCGGAGCGGTTGATTGCCGCCCCGTATGAGCCAGTCGATCGAGGCATCAAGTTCTGCAACAGTCGACGCGAGGGTATTCGATGCGCGCCGTATAGCATCGGTGGCGCCTGTGGCCGCACTGGGAGATGATTCAACGGCGGCAGTGAGGGGCGGTATCACCTGCGCAGCAATAGTCTCGCCGAATGTTTCGATCGCGCGGGTTATGCAGCGGAGATTTGACAGGAGGCGACGTTGGTTCTCTTCGGGGAGCTTTTGTAGCTCTGGTAGACACGCGTCACCTGGCGCGACGAGCTCAGCCTCAGTGCGTGTGTGGGCCTGAAGCTCTCGGCGGTGATGCGAGTCTGGTTGAAGTGCCATGGGTGACGGGGATCGATAGGTTTCAGTGCAGTTCTACCCGACATCGCTGAGGTAGTCTAACAGTTTGCGGCAATGCGGTCGGATAAACTTGGCGGTCCAGTTGTCTGAAATTACAGTGTTTTTTTATCCCCGCTGGGTGGCTCGTCGAGTTTCCTCTCGCTTGCTGGTCAGGCAGGTGCAAGCTAAAGATATCTTGAGTTCTCAGCCATTTACATGACTCGAGCGCTTTGGTAGCCTGTGCGGACTCGTTGTACTGCTACTTCAGGAGTCTTAGTTATGGCCCGTATTACCGTTGAGGATTGTCTCGTTCAGGAAAATAATCGTTTTGCGCTCGTTCAGTTAGCGTCAAAGCGAACGAAGCAATTACTTCAAGGCTCGAGTGCACAGATAGCCGATCGTCGTAACAAGGCGGTGGTAACAGCGCTTCGTGAAATTGCAGATGGCAAGGTGCGATTCATGACTCCCGAAGAGGCGCAGGCATTCGAGGAGCAGAAGGCTCGCGAGGCCGAGGCAGCTGCAGCGGCCGCTCTTGCCGAGAGAGAGCGCAAGCCAGAGATTGGCGCAGGTCTGTTCACAAATGGCAATGAGACACGTTCAACGGATTTCCTTCGCGACACCCTGATGAAGACCGGTCCGATTCCGGCAGGAGACGACGACGAGGGAGACGAGGAGTAGCACTCGGTAGTTTCCAGGATTGTTGTTTTTTCTTTTTTGTCCGTGAA
>OMII01000129.1 GCA_900299055.1 Pseudomonadota bacterium
CACGGCGGGTGGCACAACAGTGAATCATATCGCTAAATGGAACGGCACATCATGGTCCGAGCTAGATGGAGGCCTGCCTGATGATGGTGCTGGGTTCTACGTGGCTGCTCTCTCCTTTGACTCAAGCGGGAATCTCTATGCTGCGGGATATTTCCTATTCGCTGGCGGCAATACCGTCAACCACATAGCAAAATGGAACGGCACCTCATGGAGCGCGCTGGGTGGGGGTGTGGCCAGCGATTTCGGAGTAGCCGCGCTCGCTGTGGATACAAACGGGAATCTCTACATCGGGGGAAACTTCTCCGTTGCTGATGGCCTATCGGCAAACAATATAGCCAAATGGAACGGGTCCGCGTGGAGCGCCCTCGGATCAGGAATGGACGCTCCCGTGGCGGCCTTACAGCTAGACGGAAGTGGCAATGTCTTCGCCGGTGGAGAATTTACAACTGCAGGCGGCACGGCTGTTAACTACATCGCTAAATGGAACGGAACATCCTGGAGCGCGGCAGGAACGGGCGCTAACAATTATGTCATCGACCTAGCGCTCGGCTCTAACGGCAATATTTATGCAGCGGGCGATTTCACCTCAGCTGGTGGCTCAGGCGCGCAAAGGATTTCAGCCTGGAATGGTACCTCGTGGAGTACGCTTGGGGTGGGAACCAATGGCCTTGTAAGAGCTGTCGCTCTTGACTCAAACAATAACCTCTATGCAGGAGGAGAATTCACCACAGCTGGCAGCACGACCGCAAACTACATCGCCAAATGGAACGGCACCGCATGGTCCGCTCTCAGCTCGGGGATGAACAGCTTCGTAGCTACACTCGCAGTCGACTCAAGCAATAACCTCTACGCTGGTGGAGATTTCAGCGTCGCGGGTGGCACAACTGTAAATTATCTCGCCAAATGGAACGGCTCTGCGTGGTCAGCAGTCGGAGGTGGAGCAGGTGGCCTAGTGGCTGCTGTCACCTTTGACACAAATGGAAACCTCTATGCTGGCGGCAATTTCACAAGCGTCTCTGGTTCTGCTGCAAATAGGGTCGCAAAATGGAATGGAACAGCCTGGTCGGCCTTGGGCAGCGGCATGAATAGTACCGTATGGTCGCTAGCCCTCGACTCAAACAACACGCTCTATGCTGGAGGAGATTTTTCCAAAGCCGGCTCAGCGACCGTGAACTACATCGCAAAGTGGAACGGGACAGCGTGGTCAAAACTTGGCAACGGTATGACTGGTTCGTACCCGTACGTCTACAGCCTCGCTTTTGACTCAAGCGACAACCTATACGCGGGTGGATACTTTACCGGGGCAAGTGGTACCGCCGTGAATAACGTAGCGAAATGGAATGGCACCTCCTGGAGTGCCCTGGCAGGTGGCACAACCGGCGTTGTAACTGACCTAGCTTTTGACGCGACTGGAAACCTCTACGCAGTAGGTGGGTTTGCAACAGCCGGGGGCACCGCAGTTAATTACATCGCAAAATGGAACGGCTCATCGTGGTCAGCGCTGGGAGGAGGAGCACCGCTCGGATCATGGGCCCTCGCGTTGGACTCTAGCAGCAATCCCTATGTGGGACATGGCGCAGGCATTTCTTACCTGCAGCGAGTCACCACGAACAACCAACTCTTCGGCTCTGCCGCCTCACTCACCGCAGACGCGAGTAACATCCCTTACCTGTTCTATATCGACGAAAATAATGACGTGAAGATGAAAAGCTACTCGGGCTCTCCAGCGTCGTGGGGCTCAGCGACAACGGTGTATACCGGAACAGTGTCGTCTGTTGGAGCAGGGTATTACTCAGTCACATCAAACATGGTCAGCTGGTTCCTAGAAAGTGGCGCAATCAAGTATACTGAAGCTAGCAGTCCGTATTCTTCATGGTCATCTGCCACTACCGTAAGCTCTGCAAACTCACCACAGTCAGTTGCAGTGTCGTTATCGTCTAATGGGAACCCACAGATTCTCAGCACGTGGAATCGAAGCGGCAGCTCGGCGGGTGAGGTTGTGAGTTCGTTGAGTGGGCCGACGCCCACCCCAACAAACACTCCAACCAGCACCCCAACAAACACTCCTACAATCACTCCCACAATTACTCCAACAAGTACTCCTACCAACACTCCCACCGCTGTCGCATACGACCAGTACTTCGGTCATGTGGTGCTGCTTGATCACTTTGAGGGATCCAACAACTCCACGGCTTTTCTCGATAGCAGCAGCTATAACCACTCACTAACTACTGTTGGAGACTCTAAAATCTCAACGGCTCAGAGCAAGTTCGGTGGCTCAAGCGGTTACTTCGATGGCACTGGCGACTGGTACACCGCCGCTGATGCTGCAGAGTGGGATTTTGTTCAGAGCGGTGACTTTACGATCGAGATGTTCGTTCGCTTTGATTCAGTCACTGGCGCAAAGTCCCTGATGGGCCAGAGCAACGGCGGTGGCATCGTTCCGAAGTGGGCGCTGATGTTTAATGATTCAACTACGGTAGGCGCCGGCAAAATAGGCATTCACTTCTCCACAAGCTCTCTTCCCCAATACAATATCGGCGTCTCGTGGTCGCCAAGCGCTGCGACCTGGTATCACCTTGCTGTTACTCGGTTTGGGAATGAATGGCGCTTTTATGTGGATGGAGCACAGATAGGCGCAACCCAAACCTCATCCGCTCGTCCCAGCGCCTCAACTGGAACCCTTCGTGTTGGCGCAGATGGTGAGAATTACCGGCGGTTCGATGGCTACCTCGACGAGGTTCGCATCACAAAGGGCGTAGCCCGGTATATCACCACCTATTCAACTCCCGCTGACGCGTTTGCAAACTCTGGGGACTCCTTCACGCCAACACCGATTCCAACCAACACGCCCACCATCACTCCAACAGCAACACCGACGTACACTCCAACAACAACACCCACACACACTCCTACAAGTACGCCAACTAACACACCCTCTGCTACCCCAACGAGCACCCCGACTAGCACACCGACCACTACTCCAAGTGACACACCTACGATCACCCCGACAGCGACTCCGACCGCTACCCCCACTCGAGGTGGACCTCAAGGTCCTGCTGTCGCAGCCAATTCCCCCGTGCTTACCGACGTCAATTCAGGCTCCGGCACCATGGCAGTCTCGTTCGACCTGTCATGGAACTACTCATGGCGCTTAAGCTCAGGGATCTCGAACTGGGATGCGATGTGGGTATTTGTGAAGTACCGAAAGAACGGCGGAGATTGGCAGCACGCGTCACTCTCAAATTCTGGACACACCGCTCCATCAGGTTCAACAATTGATATCGGACTCCGCGATCCAGCGAGCGCCTACAACATCTCAACAAATCCCGGAGTCGGCGCATTCATCTACAAGAGCAGTGCTGGTTTTGGCACAAGCACATTCAACGACATTAAGCTCATCTGGAACTACTACCAAGATGGTGTACGACAGGGAGATCCACTCGATGTTAAGGTCTTTGCAGTTCACATGGTGTATGTGCCGCAGGGGGCGTTTTATGCGGGGGATAATGGCACCTCGGCAGCCACACTTAAGCAAGGAAGTAATGACAATGATCCGTGGTACATCGGAAGTGAGGCAGCAATTAGCGTAACTAATTCAACGGGAACCGCTGGAGGAACAGGCAATCAACCAACGGGAGCGGCATACTACTATACAACCGACGTTTCTCCGTCGGATGATGCGACAGGCGCGGCATTTTCGATTCCGGACGCTTTTCCAAAGGGATACAACGCATTTTACGTTATGCGTTACGAGATAACGCAAGAGCAGTGGCGAGATTTCTTTAATTCGTTACCAACCACGGGAAGCGCTAGAACAAACCGGGACATCACAAGTTCTACCAATAGCGGAAAAAACTCTGACGCTCTTACCGATCGAAACAACCTCAGCTGGGACTCAAGCTCGACTTCCAATCAGGCAACGCTGCCCGACAGAAACTCACCGAACGGAGAAACCTACTGCAACGTCGCCATGAATTATCTCTCGTGGGATGACCTACTTGCCTACCTTGATTGGGCGGGCTTACGACCTATGTCTGAGCTTGAGTACGAGAAGGCGTGCAGAGGCACGGCAGCACCAGTTAGTGGAGAGTATGCTTGGGGCACCACTAATCTTACAGGTGCGACAGGATTCTCTAATACTGGCACGGTTACCGAAGTGCCCAGTAATAGCGGAGCACACGCTGCCTTTAACAACTTAGTTACGGGACCTGCTCGTATAGGATCATTTGCCTCGCTCAATTACGGGGGAGCTTCGCGAGAGCTTTCAGGTGGAGGCTATTACGGAGCGATGGAGATGAGTGGTAATACAACTGAGGCAACAGTAACGTTCGGAAACTCAACGGGTCGAGCCTATACAGGTTTGCATGGGGACGGCTCTCTCGATTCAAACGCGTCTGCCAATGTTACCGCATGGCCATCCTCGCCAGGCAACGGCTCTCGGGGTGGGCATTGGAATGGTCAGTCGGGTTGGCTGAGAACATCTGATCGAGCGTACGCAGCGCATGGAGTGACAACCCGTCATAAAGCACGTGGTGGTCGCGGCGTACGAACCGCACCATAAGCTCTCCTCAACATATACCTTTGTGCTGCGGTGCCTGTTTGCCAAGAGACTTTGACGCCAGAGCAACAAGGTGGCCCTGACCTCTCAGCACAGTCGAGGGGGTGGCGCTTCACCAAAATGCTTACACAGGGGCCACACGTGCGGTTCATCATTGACGCCCGGTATTTGGCCGATATGATGCCAGCCCATGGACAATAAAAACAAACAATCATTCGCCACTCGCGCACTGCACGTCGGACTAGAGCCCGAGGCTGTCACGGGCGCCGTCGTTCCCCCCATTTTTGCCACCTCGACATATGTCCAAGAGAGTCCTGGCTCTCATAAGGGTTTTGTTTACGCGCGCGGACACAATCCAACACGATTTGCCTATGAGCGCTGCGCCGCAGATCTCGAGGGTGGACTCGCCGGCTTTGCGTTCTCAAGCGGACTGGCCGCGAGCGCTACCGTCCTTGATCTACTGCCTGGCGGCTCACACATCATCGCCTGCGACGACCTATACGGTGGCACCTACAGGCTCTTTGAGCGAGTGCGCAAACAATCGGCGAATCTTGAAGTAACCTATGTCGACCTCTGTGATGAGAGTTCAGTTAAACAAAAACTAGCTGACGCCAAGCGTCCCAATACCAAGATGATTTGGGTGGAAAGCCCCACCAATCCACTTCTAAAAGTTATCGATCTCAGACAGGTCGCGGAATTTGCGAACAAGGAAAACCTCCTATCTGTATGCGACAATACCTTCGCCTCGCCGTACTTACAGCGACCCCTTGAGTTTGGTTTCTCACTCGTAGTTCACTCGGCCACTAAATACTTAAATGGCCATTCTGATGTTATCGGGGGGCTTGTTGTCGTTGGCTCATCGTCGGAGCTTAAAGAGAGGATGGCATTTCTCCAGAACGCCGTAGGCGCAATTGCAAGTCCATTTGACAGCTTTCTTGTACTTCGAGGCATCAAGACCCTCGCTGTTCGAATGGAACGCCACTGCGCAAACGCACTTGCTATCGCAGAGTATCTCAAGGGCCACAAGGACGTAGAGCGGGTATACTATCCAGGACTCCCATGTCATCCTCAGCATTCGGTAGCGAAGCGACTGATGTCTTCAGGTGGTGGAATGGTTACCGTAATCCTCAAGGGCGGGCTTGATCGATCGCGTCGCTTTCTTGAGTGCGTAAAGGTATTCTCGCTTGCCGAAAGTCTTGGTGGCGTTGAAAGCCTTATCGAGCATCCAGCTATTATGACGCACGCGCCAATTCCGAAGGAGGTTCGAGAAAAAGTCGGGATAGTCGACGGCCTCGTGCGTCTTTCTGTCGGTATCGAGGATAAGACAGACCTCATCGCAGGGCTCGAAGCTGGTTTTGCAGGATAGCTTCACGGGCACCCTCGCTACCTTATTCGACTACTAGCTTTGCGAAGCGGTACACTAACTTCTTTGATTCCTCAAACGAATCAAACTTAATAACTACCATCGCGGAGTTACCGCTACCGCTCACATCTTCTACAGCACCACGCCCAAATGTTGGGTGTATGACCCTGGTTCCTGTTGCAAGCTGTTCAAGCGCTGCAGGGCTTTTATCGAAATACTCCTTCGGAGTAGTCGGATTGCTCTGAATAGCGTCCGCCGGAGTCAGAAGCTTCTTTAACTGGTCAAGGGACACTGCCGTCTTTGGCTCTGGCGGCGAGATAACCCGAGAGCTTCGTTTTCTACCCCAACGATTAGCACCGCTATCCTCCTCATAATGACGATCAGATTCGTCATCATCGAATGAAAATCGCGGATACCCATTCATAAACGTAGCGCCCTGCGAGCGCTCCGTTCCCACTGCCTCAAGCGCAGCTGGATCAACATCCTTGGCGAATCGGCTCACGATCCGAGCGCCTCCCGCACCACTGCTCTGCCCACCACCTGCCGCGAACATTCCACGATAGTATGCTCGCGTGAAGTACAAGACTCGCATCGCACGCGTGATCCCCACATAACAAAGTCGACGCTCCTCTTCGAGTGCTGTCGAGTCATCGAGCGAGCGATAATGAGGAAGCAGGCCCTCTTCAAGACCCGAAAGAAATACAACCGGGAACTCTAGCCCCTTAGCCAGATGGAGCGTCATCAGCGAAACTGTATCGACCTTATCCGCGTTCGCATCCGCACCACTTTCTCCAGCGGGAAGATCGGCGCCTGAGGTCAGCGAGATGCGATCTAAAAAGTCTTTTATCACAACGTCCGTTGCAGTCCCTTCGCGCTCCATCGTCCGGCCAAGAGACTCAAGCTCTTGTAAGTTCTCTATTCTCGACTGGGCAGTTGGATCCTTCATCGCCGCCAGCTTTGGGCCGTACTCGGTCTTCTGAATAATGTGTCCGATAAGGTCCCCCAGGCCACACGCTTGGCAGTCCCGAAGAAGCTCATCGATGAGCTCAAGGAACTTTCGCACACTTTTGTTTCTTGTCGCGACTTCAACCGACGCTGCCAAATAGGGCACACCTTTGCTCTGCGACTCCTGCACTATCTCTTGCACCGCCTGCGCGCCTATTCCGCGGGGCGGAGTGTTGACCACCCTCTGGAACGCCTGATTATCGGCTGGGTTAACCATCAATCGCAGATAGCCCAAAATGTCTTTAATCTCTTTGCGATCAAAGAACTTCAACCCGCCAAATATCTTATAGGGAACCTTGGCTCGAACTAACGATTCTTCAAGTGCTCGCGTCTGGGCGTTGGTTCTGTACAGTACGGATATTTCAGAATACGTCGCGCCGTTCGCAACCAATCGCTTAATCTCAGAGGCGATGAACTCGGCCTCCATGTTCTCATCGTAGCCGATAAAAGTTCGAATCTGCTCCCCCGACGCCCCTTCGGTCCACAACTTCTTCGCCTTGCGCGCTTTGTTTTTCTCAATAACGGCGTGCGCAGCGTTTAGGATCGTCGCTGTTGAGCGATAGTTCTGCTCAAGCTTGATGACTTTTGTGTTCTGGTAGTCTTTCTCGAACTCCAGAATATTAGTGATGTTCGCTCCACGGAATCCATAGATCGATTGATCATCGTCTCCTACCACAAATAGGTTCCTGCGAGGCTCTGAAAGCAGTCGAATAAATCGGTACTGCACCAAGTTGGTGTCCTGAAACTCGTCTACGAGAATGTAATGCAGCGCGTGTCGGTAGTAATCAAGAACCTCAGGAAACTCCTGAAGAACCCGCACCGCGTTCATGAGCAGGTCGCCGAAGTCCATCGCATCGGCTTGTAAAAGATACTTTTGGTATCGGTCATAGACCTGCGACTGTAGGTCTGTCTCTATATTAAACGCCTTTTTTGCCGCGTCTGCTGGGGTTATGAGATTATTCTTTGCTCGATCAATATATCGAGTAAATGTGTCGAGTGGGTATCTATCCTCATTGATAGAAAGATCTTTTAATACCTGCTTCAAGACACCCTTGGTATCCTGATCGTCATAGACAACAAACTTATTTGTGTATCCTAGCTTTGCGGCGTTATGTCGTAGGATTCGCAAACCAGACGAGTGAAACGTCGAGATCCAGATTCTGCGGGCACGCTCTCCGAGCAACCCTTCAAGACGAGAGCGCATCTCTTCAGAAGCTTTATTCGTAAACGTCACGGCCAGGATTCTATCGGGCCATACATTGTGATTGAGTATCAGGTTTGCGACACGATGAGTAAGGACGCGTGTTTTTCCACTTCCAGCGCCGGCCAGCACAAGAATAGGCCCATCGCCATGTAATACCGCCTCTTGCTGAGGAGGGTTCAGGCCGCGTAGCAGATCTACGTGTCCCTCATGTTCACCGCTCACCATAGATCTATCGCCCAAGAGTAGCTCACTCTGATCGCCTATCATTTCCAACACCAATCCTTGCAACCTTCCCACACTATCAGATTCTTGCCCGAGCGAGGGAGGGGAAGGGGGCTCTCACCAAACAAAAAAAGAAGGGAGATGGCAGATCTCCCTTCGAACGGCAGCTTATAGACTTGTAGCTTTGCTCCTATCGGAGTCGACGAGCGACCTGTTGTCCCCGCAACGACACTTTCGCGACAGAGCAGGAAACCGCTATCGGATTTCCGATCGACATATTCTGAAAAAGCAGCTTACTGATATACGCCAAGGTGAGGGCGGCGCACACAAAATCCATACCAGCTCCGATTCCTGCACTAAAACCGGCGAGACCGAGTCCTGTTGCGAGTGTTTGACCTTGCATAATTCCCTCCGTTGTTTCGTTTCTATCCTTTTTCTATATCAGAGAACATTGCGCTTCAAGCTTTTTTCTATATCTAATCGTCTATAGTGGACTAAAAGTTGCGTCGCTTCGTCTTTTCAAAGCTTTATGGCTCTAAACAGGGTTTGCTCGTAAGAGTGTCTGCTACGATTGAGCTCCCCGCAGGCACAAAACAAAAACTCCTTAAAAAGCAAACAAATACAAGTAAATGCCTTCATCCGAACGAGCCCCTTGAGAGGCTTGATGCCTATCCGCCGCATACCCCTCAACCTTTTTTAGATATCTACCGATGCTCCGAGTAGCAGAGGAGGACTTGGCGAATCGGCCCTCTTCGGTGGCGGTTTCTATTTTCCATAAGGTTTTATGGACTCTATCCGCTCCGAACATCACAGCTTCCGTATGAGCTCACATCGGTGGCGCTCATGGAGAGAGTGCGTTTTTAAGTCGCCCCGCTCAATTCTACGGGCACTAGCTTTTTTGGTCGTCGTTTTAGCGATCGTTACGCCATCAGCCCGCGCGCAGACCTCGGTCGTTGGTGCCTCTTCCTCAACTTCCGCTACCACCTCAGGCGCACGAAAGAGTTTCTTCGATTCAAACTCCAATCTTCATTGGGTGTTTTGGTACAACGGATCGGCGATCGAATATGCATCATCGCCAGATGGCTCCACATGGACCTCCCGCGGGACGCTCTCGTACTACACCACGAACTTCTCTGCCGCGTTCAGGATACTATCTGGCACTTCGTATGTGTTCCTTGTGACTGAGGCGAATACGTATGACGTCATTATGCGAAGGGGATCGATCTCAGGGACAACGATTACCTTTGATAGCGAAGTGACCGTGCTTGATGGTAGCTCGAGCAGTGATAAGTACATCATGCCCGCTGTCTCGCTTGATACGAACGACAAGGTGTGGACCTTAGCATTTAAAGATTTAGGTGATGTGGGAGATCGGTATCAAGCCACAGCTAGAAGAACGGCAAGCGCAGGCTCTTCGACCCTTACCTTTGATGCAGCTAGTAGCTTTGGAAAGTCCGCGGCATCAGCTGCGAGTATAGCTGCTGTTCCCCTGGCGTCGGGCAAGATGCTTGCGGTCGTGTCCGGTGAGAGCGGGGTAAACACGGTCGCGTATGAGTACAACGGAACGGCGTGGAGTGCGGCGGATAGCGGGGGCAGTACAGGGACCACCGGGTTTGCTTTTCAAGGATTAAATAGCGCTGCGAACGCCGTCGCCCGTGATTCAAGTGGCAACCTCTATGCGGGGGGAGATTTCACCTCCGCAGGAGGCACGACAGTTAACCGAATAGCTACATGGAACGGCACCTCGTGGTCTGCGTTGGGGCCGGGAATGAACAATTCAGTATACGCCATCACCATTGATGCAAACGGCAACGTCTACGCGGGGGGAGCGTTCACCACCGCAGGGGGCACAACGGTTAACCGAGTGGCTAAATGGAACGGCACCTCATGGTCTGCTTTGGGTACGGGGATGGATAGCGATGTGACCGCCCTCACTCTCGACGCGAGCGGCAACCTCTACGCGGGGGGCGCGTTCACCACCGCAGGGGGTACAACGGTTAACCGAATCGCACAATGGAACGGCACCTCATGGTCTTCTCTGAGCACGGGAATGAATGGTGCAGTGAGCGCCCTCATCGCCGACACAAGCGGCAATCTCTACGCGGGGGGATGGTTCACCACCGCAGGGGGCGCAACAGCTAACCGAATAGCGCAATGGAACGGTACCTCATGGTCTCCTCTAGGCTCGGGGATGACTCATGCCTATTATCCGCCCCCGGTGAGAACCCTCGCCCTTGACGCCAGTGGAAATCTATACGCGGGGGGAGATTTCGATTCGGCAGGGGGTACAGCGGCTTACCGAATCGCAAAATGGAACGGCTCATCGTGGTCAGCGCTGGGTACGGGCATGAATGCTGGAGTAGGGGCCGTCGTCGTTGACACAAGCGGCAATCTCTACGCGGGTGGAGATTTCACCTCCGCGGGGGGCACATTCATTAGCCGGATCGCAAAATGGAACGGCACCTCGTGGTCCGCGCTGGGTACGGGCATTAATTACCATGTGTACGCCCTCACCCTTGACGCAAGCGGCAACCTCTACGCGGGGGGATGGTTCACCACCGCAGGCGGCACAACAGTTAACCGAGTGGCTGCATGGAACGGCACCTCATGGTCTGCTCTTGGATCGGGGGTAGATGCTGCAGTCTACAGCCTCGCCACTGACTCAAGCGGCAACCTCTATGCGGGTGGAGCTTTCACCACCACAGGGGGCACAACCGTAAACTACATCGCCAAGTGGAACGGTACCTCATGGTCTGCGTTGGGGGCGGGGATGAGCTATTCAGTGTGGGCCCTCACCGTTGATGCAAGCG
>OMII01000130.1 GCA_900299055.1 Pseudomonadota bacterium
GTATTGGCAGTAAGCCTCTTGGCAGTTGTAGCGACTGGTTGTACGTGCCGCACCGGCACCTCGGGTGACAACATCGGAACTGCTGATGGCGAAGGTCCGCTTAAGAATATCTATTTCGCGTTTGATTCATACAAGCTCGATGCGACTGCTAAGTCGACTCTTGCAGCAAACGCTGAGTGGCTCAAGGCAAACGAGGGCAAGAAGGTACAAGTTGAGGGTCACTGCGACGAGCGTGGAACTAACGAGTACAACATGGTGCTCGGTGCCAACCGCGCACGAGTTGCGGCTGACCAGCTCCGTTCGTTGGGTATCCCAGCTAGCACTATCAGCACTGTAAGCTACGGAGAGGAGCTCCCGCTCAATCCGGCTCACAATGAAGAGGCTTGGGCGAAGAATCGTCGTGACCACTTCAAGGTTGACTAGTTAAGCCTACGCAGGCGACGCGTTATATCTTGCGACTAGATCGCATAGATATCTTGCGGGGAAGTCAGCGTGGATTTAAAAGAGACCCTAGGGCCGGTTCGCTGGCTCTAGGGTCTTCGTTTTTTGTGCAAAGAGATTTAGTAGGTCAGTACTATATGCGTCGAGTAGCGCTTGTTCTTGTAGTTTCGCTCAGCACCGGTTGTTCGGTATACGATTTAGGAAAGAAGGTGTCTCGTCTCGAGCGTAATGTGTCGGATTTGCGAGCCCTCCAGGCGGAGCAGACGGAGTCGATCAACTCACTCGATAGCCAAATTAAGTTGATCGCGGGAAGACTTGAGGAGCTTGAGTTCTCCCAGAATAAACGACTTGGCACGGACCTTTCAGCGCTGAAGGATGACCTCTCCGCTCTCAGAAAGAGAATGCCGCCACCTGCTGGTGTTCCCACTGCGGAGTTGGAGGCAGACGAGAGTTGGGCAAAGGATTTGCCGGAGGATTCCGGGAGAATATTCCTTGATGGATTGGCTCTCGTCAGAGAAGGAAAGTTTGCAGATGCGCTCCCCCTTTTTGAAAACGCGGCTGAACAGACCGAGTCAACCGGAAAAGGTGGAGTTATAGTCTTTTGGCAGGGAGTAGCTCATGATGGTCTTCTCGATAACAAGGGGGCGTTGCGCTCCTACGCCGAGGTGATAGCGCGCTATCCAAAGAGTCATCGGGCACCTGCAAGCCTATTGCGTCAGTCCGACGTGTTTATGCGACTCGGGGATAAAAAGACTGCGCAGTTAAGCCTAAAGAAGCTACTGGAAGACTATCCAAAGTCACCAGAAGCGGTCGAGGCAAAGGATAAGTTGAAGCTTTTGAAGTAAGGAGCGGGCCGCGTAGGCGGGTGGCTCTGTTCGGTAGCCGGAGTGAAACAGAAGGATACCTATGGCTCTTAGAGCACGAGCGCCTATGGCTCGCTACCCGCAACGGGTGGCTGAGAGCCTATGGGGAGGGGCCGTCTCGATAGGGAATTTCGATGGTGTCCATTGCGGGCACGAAAGGCTGCTGGGAGAGCTGCGCAAGATAGCTAGTGGACGACCAGCGGCTGTAATTTCGTTTTATCCGCATCCAGTGCGCGTTCTCCGACCAGAACTAGGGTTGAGATACATTAGCAGTGTTCGTGAGAAGGCGGAGCGCCTTGGTGAGCTCGGTATCGATCTGCTGTACTTTGTGCGCTTCTCGTGCGCAGTCTCACAAATGACAGCCCACGAGTTTATTCAGAAAGTGCTGGTAGATTCCCTTCACGCGAAGGATTTAGTGGTGGGAGAAGATGTGGCGATCGGCCGTGCAAGAGAAGGTAATCTCGACTTTCTCAGAAAAGCATTACCTCAATACGGGATTGGGCTTCACGTGGTGCCTAAGCTTGAGATCCAGGGGAGGAAAGCCGGTTCGCGACAAATTCGAGAGTTGATAGCGGCAGGCGATGTAGAGCGAGCGGCAGAGCTGATAGGGTCTCCATTCACGATTTCGGCTCGTGTGGGTCACGGAGATAAACGCGGAAGTGCTATTGGATTCCCGACTGCGAATATAGCGATAGCTCGCCGATTAATCCCAAAGAGTGGCGTGTATCTGTGTCGAGTTGAAATTGAGGGCGTGTCGTATCAAGCGGTCGCGAATATTGGAACTCGACCAACGTTTCATGGTCGAGGTGAACGGCTAGAGGTCCATATTCTGGATTTTCCGTATCGACGTCTCTACGGCGCTCGTATGCACGTATCGTTTCTTGCGCGCCTACGAGATGAGAAGAAATTTGACTCAGTAGACACGCTTAAGGCGCAGATTGAGATTGACATAGCGGCTGCGCGACGGGGCGTCGATCATGACTAGAACGCGACAGGTTACGTACGTCGGTGAGCCGGCAAGGCTTGATAGAGTTATCGCGGCGGAGCTTGAGCCTGACTTGGGATGTAGCCGCTCGCAGGTTGAGCGATGGATAGAGCAGGGGCTAGTTACGGTAAATGCGCGGAGCGTAACGAAGGCTGCGTGGAAGGTGAACACTGGCGATGTGATTGAGGTGCTCGTGCCGAGTGCCGGTCCGACAACATTGACTCCCTTTAGTCTGACCCTGGATATATTATTTGAGGATAGCCAGCTCCTGGTCATCAACAAGCCGGCAGGTCTTTCAGTTCATCCGGGAGCGGGTAACCGGGATCAAACGCTTGGTAATGCGGTTGTGGCTCACGTCGGAGCTTCTCAGTTGGGAGTCGGAGATAGCGGTCGGCCAGGGATTGTCCACCGGCTTGATAAGGACACAACGGGGGTTTTAGTGATAGCAAAGACTCCTGCGGCTCATAGTGCGCTTGCCAAGCAGTTCGCGGACCGAACGATCGAGCGTGCCTACAGGACGCTCGTGTTTACGACTCCACGAGCGAGACGGGCAGTTCAGGTCTCTGATCAGGGTGAGATCGCTGCGCCGATCGGTAGACATCCCACGAAGCGCACGCTTATGGCTGTGGTGGATCGAGGGAAGCCGGCAGTGACTCGCTGGAGTGTTATCGAACGATTTCCATACGGCACAATGCTTGAATGTCGTTTAAAGACAGGTCGCACTCATCAGATTCGAGTTCACCTTGAGTCTTTGGGTTGTCCGGTCGTAGGAGATCGAACATACGGAAATTTTACAAGCCTTCCCCGTGCACTGCGAACGGCAGCTGATAGTTTCGGTCGACAGGCGCTGCACGCCTTCACGCTTGGGTTTATCCATCCTACGTCGGGCGAACGACTTGTTTTTACAGCTCCCGTACCTGCAGACTTCGAGGAGTTGGTAGCCCAGTTCCGGGAGTTTCAATGAGTGGAGTAAGTAGTCAGTTCTCGATACGTGAGTGTCGAGGGACGACGTTGTTATGTAACCGGGCATGGTGGGACCAGGGCTTGCTGCATGGCATGACGACCACCGAGCTTTCATTTTCACAGGTTAGTCGAGAGCTTTGCGCACAACGTCTGTGCGAGAGTTTTGGAGCTGATCGCCTTGTGCTGCTAAAACAGGTGCACGGAAAGGCGGTCTTGGATCTTCGTGATTGTTTACGTGTCGAAGATACTGCGCAGTTCTCGTATTTTTCATACGCGGGCGAGGCTGACGCTGTGGTGGTTCCGTGTCGGCAGCCTGTGAAGGGGCGGCGCTTTCTATTTGGGGTTCTCACGGCAGACTGCGTGCCAATTATTCTTCGTTCAGGTAGTGGCCTCGCCCTCATTCATGCAGGCTGGCGGGGTCTCGCGCAGGGCATTATTGAGGCAACGAGCCAGATTGTGAGAGATGTGGAGGAGGGAGCTGTTTTCGCCTGTGCTGGAGGAGACAGTTATGAAGTGGGAGAGGAGGTGGTTGCTCAGATCGGCTCCTCGGCAGTTGTTACGCGGACATCAGAGCCTGGTAAGGTGTTTCTTGATACCGGCCGCACGGCTTTGAGACAGTTGAAAGGCGCCATTCCTCATGGCTCATTTGTTAATGCCGAGATCTGCTCTATCTCAGATCTTCGGTTTCACTCCTTCCGTCGAGATGGGGACCGCGCAGGAAGGGGTGTAACCTTCGTATGTCCTCCAGATGCGTAATGATCGAACAGTGTTGGGAAGTTTTTACGGTCCGTTGACGCATTTTCTGCCCACTTCATCGCTAAATCAGGCATACTCGAGAGGTCGGTTGGATTGGGGTTGTACAGCCCCTGGTAGTTTCGTAGTTGTCCGGGAATTTTTAATCTCCTTGTTCAGTTGGGCAAGCAGCGTATGACGGAGGATAGGCATGGAGCGTTCTGATCGAGAGCTGATTGAACGAGTCGCTGTGACAAATTTCGAGGTCAAGAAGTTATATGAACGACACAAGCAGCTTGAGGAGCGACTCGATCGGCTGGCAAGGAAGAGCTACGTAACTCCCAGTGAGGAGCAGGAGCAACGGCAGCTGAAGCAGGTCAAACTACGGGGAGTTGAAAAGATGCTTGCGTTGGCTAATCGAGGACGCGATTTGGCTGCGTAATTATCGTATCAAAGAAGGGAGCTCTATAAAGTGAAATGGGACCTCTCGGGGTCCCATTTCTATTGCCGACAGACCTCCTGTGAGTGCTGTCGGGATAAGCTTAAGGCGCCTATCTCTATGCCGCTCTGCGCCGAGTGCGAATTCGCGACTTGGCGTTCAAGATAGCATAGCGCGTTTTTTCAGGATCAAATCCAAAATAGCGACAAATGGAATTAAATGAGAGGATGTACTCCTCGTCATCGCTCATGAGATATTCCAGCGCCTCAGCACGAAGCTCAGGGCCAGACTGAAGATCTTCGATAGTACGAAGGATCATCGCTCTCATAAGTTCACTTACCGCCGTGTATCCTTTCCCGCCGAGATACGCGAGATCCATTTCAGGTAACCGGTCCGAATTGCCCACTGCAGACTCCGTGTTGTTAAAAGTCACGTTACTCCTTTTAAGACCCGCTTCGCTGTCCGCTCATCGCTTGTGACTAGAGTAGACGGAGACGCGTGCCTTCAAAACCTGTAGGCAAACACAAGGGAACCAGCCGACCCAGATTGCTCCGAGTCGACGTACTTCGAGAGTGTTATGGGGTGGGGATGGGGATGTGATGCCTAAGGCGTTAGTGGTCGCTAACCCCTCGAAACGAGGGCGTTCATCGTATCAAAAGGGAGATTAACCCTGGAGTAGTGCCGCGCATGGCAGTGACAATATCCGGCCGTGCAGAGCGCAGCTTTTCTGGTCGTCTCCAATAAGGACCAGATTTGGCTGCGCTGAGATGGAGTCGCTAATGTGTGCTGCAGCGGCGTGTGTCGCTAGAAGCGCTTGAGCGGCGGAGAGAGGAGAGCTTTCTACTAGTTCTTTAAGGGCTGCGTGACCGAGTAGATCTGAAGCGAAAAGGGAGAGCTTGTGGTTGCTCGCGAAGCATAGTTTTCCTCGCACACGAATTGGTTTGAAGCCCCGCGCTGCCTCCCAAAGCAACACGGTACTCGAGAATCCCTCTTTTACGTCGATAGAGTCGCGCAGGTTGCCTGTAAGGACGAGAGCGATACGCACATCAATCGTATGATCCTTCCAGAGGGCTTGAAACTCCGCATATCGTTTAGTACCGATCTTGGCTAGCGAAGCGCACAGAGTTTTGTGGGATAAACTGCGACTGGTCCGCTTCGCAATAAGAGCTGCCACATCGGAGAGCATTGCTATTGCCGGTTGCCAGGTCCCAGCGTGAGCCGCAAAAACGCCTGCAGAAACTTGAACTAACTTGGAGGCGCTCGTTGATACAGTGTCAGACGTGGATTCTACCGTGCGACGCGCCAGCGAGTCCGCGAGTAGGAGTGTGTAGTTTGCGGCTTGGTGAACGATAAACATCGACATAACGCTATAGGTAGCATCGATGAGCCGAGCTCGCCAGGACAATAGCGGAGGTGTAGTGCGCCGATTTTAGCGAAGTCGCTCGAGGGCGAACTCGATTACAGCCTGGAGTGACATGACGAACTGCTCGTTTGTGGCCGGGTTGTGCTGAGTGGCAGTTTGTAGGCTAGTGCGAGCACGCTCAGCGTATGAACTTGCCAACAGTTTTGCCTCATTAATCACATCGCTATCTTTCAATGTTGCTAAAGAGCGCTCCACATAATCAGGGTCGTCTGTTCCTCCTGGTGGTGTGAGGAGTCGCTGGGCTTCACTAGACCCGCTCTTCAGCCACAGCATATTAACTATGGAAGGTTTGCGCTCTGCAATATCAAGGCCGGGGCGCTTGCCTAAGGTCTGCTCATCGGAGGTTACGTCTAGGATATCGTCTATCATCTGGAAGGCTACACCGAGTGACTGACCAAAAGCCGACATATCGCGGATGACCTCCGCTGAAGCGCCTGTCAGATGAGCGGCGCAAAATGCAGCAAGTCGAAAAAGTGATGCGGTCTTTCGTTCTGCTATTGTGATACTAGTTTCGACCGAGTGCTGCTGTGTGTGGAGGGGGGTCTCAAGAGCCTCCCCTTCAACGAGCTCTATGCAGGCTTGCTCTGTCTCCTGAATGACACGATCGTCTAGCTTAGCGCATAGGCCAAAGGCTCGAGTGAGAAGAAAATCCCCAGATAAGAGGGTGAGAGGCGTGCCATATCGTTTATATGGTGATGGCATATGACGTCGAACCGGCGACTGGTCGATAATGTCATCGTGCATGAGCGTTGCCATATGAATCAACTCGATCCCCGCAGCTATATCCAGAAGCATCGGGGAGATCGTTTGCGCCCCAAGAGCGCGTGCGCACAGCAGTGTGAGCGCTGGACGTATTCGTTTGCCCCCTAGCGATAGCAGGTACTCAGGAATCTCCCGCATCGGAATGACATCAGAATTGAATGTTGCTCGAATAACAGCCTCTACGTCCCGCAATTCGGGAACCATGAGGAGGGCGCGCGAGAATCGCTCGGCAGCAGACGGGGCGGATGAGTTCATGATTGATGCTACGATTCCTTAGCAACCCCAGACGCTCTCCGTGCCACATACCGGGACAGGGAGCCGCTTAGGCATATGCTACCGTGTAGAGGCCCCGGAGGGGCTCGGTTCGATAGATATAAGAGAATGTCCCCAACGGGATTCGAACCCGTGTCTTAACCGTGAAAGGGTCACGTCCTAGGCCAGGCTAGACGATAGGGACACATAACAACACGCGGCAGTTTAGCGCCGCTGCGCTGATATGTCGAGCATTAAGCCCGCCAAAGCAGCGTTAGGTTTACTTAACTTAACCAATCGGGTCAACCCCCTGGCCGGCGTAGTAGCGGCCGGGGTAACGACTGGCTCGGCGGCCGGCCGTAATTTGTACGGAAATCTCCAAAAACTCCCATCTGCTGGGTGAATTTGGCGGGCTCACGATGTAGAACAGCGCTGGGTTGGAGCATTGAAGCGTATGAAGTCAATATCCCTTGCCACGCTCCGAGAGTGTGCGTCACAGGTCGGGCTATCCGTGGTTGCGGTCACCAGCGCCGAATCGCTTGAGCTTGATCGTGAGCGGCTGGAGAGTTGGCAGCGTAGTGGCTACGCCGGTGATATGGCCTTCATGAACAGAGACTCAAGCCTGCTAAGCTCTCCGCGACAGGTATTGCCCGGGGCTAGAAGTGTGGTGTCGGTTGGTGCCTACTACGACCGCACTCCCCGAGAGCCACTACTCCCAGGCTACGGGCGTGTGGCTCGTTACGCATGGGGACGCGACTATCATAAAGTGCTGCGTAAGGCGCTAGAAGCGCTGTGCGGGCTGATAGCGAGTCGGCTAGGCTCCACGCCTCAGTATCGGGTTTTTGCGGACTCAGTGCCTCTTTTAGAGCGCGCGATTGCAGGCAGAGCCGGTATGGGTTTCATCGGCAAAAATACCATGTTGATACTGCCCCGGGTTGGCAGCTTTTTGTTCTTGGGCGAGGTGCTCTGGGATCTTGAGATATTGGATGTCGATTCTCCACCCGCGGGTGGTGTTTCACGATGCGGCTCCTGTGCCCGGTGCCTCACGGAGTGCCCCAGCAAGGCCTTTGTATCGGACCGCATACTGGATGCTCGTCGGTGTATCTCGTATCTCACCATCGAGAAGAGAGACTCCTTGTCGTGGGAGGAGCGTGGTTGGCTCGGAGAATGGATTTTTGGGTGCGATGTGTGTCAGGACGTATGCCCTTTTAACGCCAGGAGCTTAAAGCTTGGAAGCAGACCTGATCGAGATGAGTTCTCATCGGACAATGGTGTCGGGCAGGCACTATCGCTCCGTGAGGTGCTTGCTATCGATACCGATCGGGAGTTCATTTCTCGGTTTGGTGGGACACCGGTGACGAGGGCAAAACGCGCTGGATTGTTGCGAAATGCAGCGGTTGTGGCCGCGAACACGCGAGCGCTCCCCTTAATGGATGACTTGCGGCGAGTGGCACAACAGGATGTATCTTCGATGGTGAGACAGCACGCTGTCTGGGCTTACTGTGTACTGGCGGGTATAGACGGTGGGCATAAAAGTGGGGTGAGCGCAGTGCTTGAGAAAGCTCGGAAGGACAGCGCTATCGAGGTTACCCACGAGGCTGAAGCATGTTATGACCGGCTATTCTGAGCCGCGCTCTGTGGAGGCGAGACCTACCACATTTACAGTCAGCGAATCGTTCGTTAGGCAGTCGCCAATTGTCCTGATGAGAGCTCGATACGTACCCAAGGGTTTGATTGAGGTCAGTTGACGGTAGTGGGCTAGTTGCTAATTTGCTGGTAACTTAGCAAACTAGCTGCATGAAGAAGACATTCCTTACGACCCTTGTTCTATGCGCAGCGATAAATACGGCGTGCTCGCCTGAGCTTGGCTTGCAGCTGGCTGTGCCCAATCTTCCAGAGCCGCAGAGTGCAATAGAGGCTTCAGCTGCGACATCTCCAACTAAAGTAAAGGTAGGTAAGTTCGTCGATGCCAGGACCTCTCAAACAATTGCAACAATTGATGGGCGATCGGTTCGCTCTGAGGGTCCGCTGGGTGATGTTGTCGAGGAGGGGTTCACTCGGTATTTGCGGCAGGCCGGTGCTCATATCGCAATACTTAATGCGCCAATGATAGATGGGGAGATTGTTGAATGGCAGGCTCGAATCAAGCCATCATTTCCAAGCTCCGATGCCACGGCGACCGCGAAGCTCCGCGTTGTTGTTCGTGATTCAAAGTCTCATCCTCTCTACCGAGCTACCTTCTCCGGTGAGGCCACAGCGAGTCATCCGTTGCTTGACGAAGAGAGTATCCAAAAGCTCCTCGCGCAGGCGATGGGTAGTGCGATTGAAGCCGCGGTTAAGAACGAGGAGTTTCTCGCTCAGATATCGAGTGGTCGTGTTGAGTAGTACGACGGGCTTTCAAGATTGCTTATTTGCACGGCTGTGATGAGTGACATAACTCAAGAGTTTGTGGAGCGTGTCCGGCAGCTTGTCCGCGAAGTCTTTCCATTAGTTCTACGTGCAGTTGCAGCAGCGAGCCGTGAGGCAAGTGAAAAAGCTGATGGCAGCCTCGTTACGGAGACCGACTGTGCTGTTGAAGCGCACTTTACTGCAGCTCTAGAGCGGTGGTTTCCAGGGGTCCCAGTTCTTGGAGAGGAGATGGCAGCCTCCGCGCGCGAGGTGGCCCATGGCGATCCCTCAAGATATTACTCAGCATTCATGTCGTCTCCTTATCAAATCATCATCGACCCGATTGATGGCACGAAAAACTTTGTTGAGGGTCGGAGAGAGTTCTGCATAGCAGCGGCGCTGACACGGCGTGTTGGTGATGGCATTTGGCCGGTTGCCGGAGTGGTAGCCGTGCCCAATAGCGGCATGATGTATTACACGGACAATTCATCTGTTCGAGAGGAGTCGGTTACCGAGGGTAGTTCGGTAGTGGTGGAGCGCCGTGAAGTCGCAGGAGCGCTCATCTCAGCGAGCAGTAAGGATCGCTGGTGGCTTGCAAACAACGGCTACTCGTTGATGTCCCCCTGGATCTCAAGCGGGTCTAGTGTGCACGACTTTCTCGGAACCTGCGTGGGTCGGCTGCGTGGCTCGGTAGCAGGAGCGCAGCGTGTTTGGGACCTGATGGCACCACTTGCGCTGGCGACAAACCTAGGGTGTGTGCTTCGAGACCTAGCGACTGGAGAGACAATCACTCAGATAGCTTCGTCAGACCTGAGTTCAAACTTAGAGCGTCGGCCGTGGGGCCTTGAACGTCGCATGGTGTTGTTGCCAGCCCATACCCGACTCGCTGACCTGATAACGACAGCGGGACGGTAAGGGCCGAGCTTGTGTGGCTATAACCTGATTTTACCGTAGGAAGTTCAGCGCTTCAGTAAGTTACGGCTTCGTCTGTATGGGTTTCCATTAAACCACCGGGGCTGACTACTTTCGGCTCACCTCGCAGCAGGTTTTGTCCGACCAACCTAGTGAGGGCCTTCTCACACGGAGAACTATGGACACTGCATTACCTAGGAAACTAGCAACGGTACTCACTGCAGTTTTGCTGACAGGGAACGTGGCGATGGCACAGACTCCTCCCTTTTCAGCTACTGCGACTGCGAGAAAGAGTGTGCGTGTAACGAATCAGGCCACTGGAGCAGCGGTGCTTCTCACAGAAAATAGCCGAGACCTCACCTTTCAAGAGTATGCATTCACTGACGCAAGCGGCGTTACTACGTACGATCCACGCTACCTTACTTTTGCTACAAAGGACTCAAGTGTTGACGACTCTCCGGCGGGTAATACCCGGTGTTCTGGTACGACGTATTTTCAGGTCTACTGGCTGGATGACTATAACAGTTCGGTACGATGCATCAGCGCCAACCTTAATGGTGCTGGCGTGGTTGTTCAGGGAGATGATGATAGCTTCAACCCGAAGATAGGCGGCCCCACGGACGAAGAGGGACGCTATGTTGCGTTTGAGACCGAATCGAGCAATCTGTTCAGGAGTAAGGTGCCTGCGACACCAGCTCCAGGGCCTATAACCCAAATTGTTGTACATGACCGAAAGTACGAGGAGACCTGGCTGTCTACCAGTAGGAACCTGGCGAATTGCAGAAAGGGTGGTGACAGCGCGCAAAATCTTGTCGCGATGAGCGACGACGGAAGTAAGCTTCTCTTTACGACGAGCGCCAGTAATGTCATCAATAATCTTGAGCCGCAGTGCACAGCGCTTGCGGGTTTTACTACCTCTCAGGTCTACATTCGTGATGGAAATAGTTGTGATAATCCCGGCGGTGACGCCTTGGGACTGGGAGAGTGCAATACGTCAGTACTCTTCGATCGATATCAGACCCACGCTGGAGGAAGCACAATAGCGGGTCTGGACGCAGCTGCAGCCCATCCCTCCATGACAACCGATGCTGCGACGGTTGTATTTGATTCTCTGGCGACCACGCCGACGAAGTACAATCCGGATGTGAGCGGATTTTATGATATATACATGAACAAGGCCAATAAGTTTAGTGTGCTAAGTCGGATGCAGTCTCCCCGTTGCACGCTCACTGGTACCTTATTGCCGATCTTGAATGATGGAGCTCCAGCGGACGGTGATAGTCAATATCCAAGGATCGATGGGACTGGGCGTTACATCGCGTTTCAATCAGCTGCTACAAACCTAGTGGTGAATGCCTCGTTTGCTGGCATGACATGCACGGCAGGTAATACGCGACCAAATGCTGTCCAATATCTAGCAACAGGTGGCTACACGCAGATCTATGCTTACGATTCAGTAACTAAGAAAATCGACCTTATAAGTACTGCGTACAACTCAACTGCCGGAGCAAACGGGAATAGTGGTAAGCCGTGGATTAGTCGAGACGGACACTACATTATCTACGAGTCAAGCGCTACAAACCTTCTTTCGAGTGCTACCTCTGCTCATCGAAACATATTCATGTATGACCGGATTCAAAAGAAAACCTTTATTGTAACGCCAGGAACAGGAGGTTCTGGATTGGATAACGACGCCTCCATTACGCACGTCAGCAATAACGGCTTAACGGTCGCTTATCAAACGACAGCGTCGGATCCAGTGCCATCGACCAGCGCCAACGGTGGTGCAGTGGGTGCCGGTAATACTATCCAACACGTGTATCTGGCTCAGAGCAACTGCCCGACCGACACGGATACCGATGGGGTTCCAGATTGTCTCGATCTCTGCGTTAATGACTCGCTCAAGAGTGAGCCTGGCTCTTGTGGTTGTGGGCAAACCGAGCTGGATACCGATAACGACCTTACGCCGAATTGCATCGATGCGTGCCCCTCTGACGCCAGCAAGATCCTAGCCGGATACTGTGGCTGTGGTGCTGCGGAGACGGATACTGACCGCGACGGCATCCCGGACTGCGTTGATAGTTGCCCGACCGATAACACGAAGAGTGCGGCGGGGCAGTGTGGTTGTGGAGTCGCGGATACTGATACCGATCTTGATGGCTCGGCTGATTGCGTTGATTCCTGTCCGTCGAATCCTGCCAAGTCTGGCGTCGGTACGTGTGCCTGTGCTGACCTCAAGGATACACCAGGCGATTGTGGTTGTAATTCGATTGATCAAGATCTCAACGCTAATGGGGCCTCTGATTGTCTCGATCCAACCGCGAACACGACGGTGACTGCCCCAAAAGTCGATTTAACCCGCACGACGCCAAATACAAAAAAAGCGAAATATCAACTTTTCGCCATACTACAGAAGTTTACCGGACGCGTTACCTACACCGTGGCATTGACGCAGGGCAAGAAGACACAAACCAAGACATCGTCGTCATGGTTGGTTGGCTTCAATAACCTTGATAAAGGGACCTATACTCTAACGTACTCTGTTAGTGTTGGTTCTGGGGCTAGTAGGGTGACTAGCAAGAGTCAGACGGTGACTGTGAAAGTGCCGGGTGGTGTAACTTCTTCGACCACTCGGTAGTCTGTGTCGTAAAATCTCGCCGAGCTGATTAGCTTGATGCGGGCGAAGACCTGCGGCGCTCCTCCCGTTCTGTTAGTTCCTTTGCCACTTTGTCGAGCATTGCGTCAAAAAGAAGTGGGTCTCTGGCTCGATGGGCTTTTAAAATCTCCATTGCTTTGTCTAGTTCGTCGTGTGCCATATACCAAGCCGCCAACGATCGATATCGGTCAAGAACTAATCCGGATGATACGCCATGTAGGTCCGCTTCCTTATAAAAATCGGAGGCGATAGAGGGACGATTTCGTCGCAGCTCAACGTCTCCCATGAGTAGGGTGTAGAAATGCGGATTCTCCCACTCTGGCCGATCTGTCGCCGCTAGTCGCTCGTCACGGTGGCTGCGATATCCCTCAAGAGCTTCCTCATATAGTCCTCGCTCAAGATCGGAGTCTGCTTGCATTACTGTGTCGCCGGGTGAGACGGTGGATGTGCAGCCAACACTCAACAGTGAAAACAGTAGAACGGTGAGCGAGTGCGCAATGAAGTGAGAGAGCGACATAAGAATTACGACATGAGGGTACCTCAGCCGCCGCCATTGCACCACGCCAAATAACTAAAGCTTCCGCTTTTAAAAGGGCAGTTTATGCCTGAGACGGTGTAGGTATTCACGGCTTGATAAGACGGTGCCATCCGGCCGTGAACGCCAACGCTTGTGAAACCATACCCATTGCGCGGGATATCGGCGCACGAGGTCCTCGAGGCGAGTGTTAAAAGTGGCGAGAATCTCTTGCTCCGATAGATCGTCTGGAAACTCCTGGGCGAATATTTCGTAGCGCAAAAACCCAACTCTAAAGAGAAAAGCAGAAACGAATTTGGCCTGAGAGCGCTTGCCAATCGAGATGAGAGAAGAGGGAGTTTTTGCCGGGGAGCCAAAAAATGGCACGAATACGCTATCCACTCGAGTATCTTGGTCGATGAGGGCGGCTACCACGCGCTTCTCTTTGAAGCATTCAAGGAGTCGTTTAACCCCTCGTCTATCTGATCGCCAAATCGTCTCGATTCCGTATCCAAGCCTCATAGTGGCGAGAATATGCTGCACTGCTCGGTTCCGAGCTTCTCTGCCAACAGTCGATATCGGAATGCCACGGTGAATAATGTACGCCGCGAGCAGGTCCCAATTGCCAGTGTGAGCGGTCAGAGCAACGATAGGGCGATCCTCACAGGTCCAGCGTTTGATATCGTCCCATGCGGGGCAGGAGATATGCTTACGGTGTGCGCGTAAAATTGGCTGGATGTTCAGTGACTCAAGAAGGGTTGCTGCCGCGTTGGCGAAAGCCAGACGGATAATCGCTGAGGGGTTTTTGTGTTGAAGATAAAGCCCAATCTGGGCGCGTCCAATCTTTTGATCTCGTGAAGGAAAGAAGCCGACGCAGTAGCCCAAAAGCCAACCGACTGCGCTACGAACGGAGAAGGGCATGCGAGCGAGAGTAGACGCCGTTGCGATCGAGAGTCGGCCGAGGAGTGGTAGAGCCGCGCTATCACAGAGGATAGAAGGATCGTCTTGAGAGCTACGTTCTAGAGAGGGGTTGACCATTCGATATCATCGTCCTTGGGGATGTTTTTGCGTAGCTCTTGAAGTAGGAGAAAATCCGCGAGTCGATCGGATACAAGGAGTCCCACGAATTTGCCATCCCGGGTGGCGACTGCCACGGTTGAGCCCTCCTGGTCGAGCCTAGCTAGCGCGTCCGTGAGAGATAGGGATGTGTCAACAGAGGGCAGAGATCGTGTGACGATTTCGCCGATATAGTCGTCTGCCCTCGTGGCGGCGTGCTCCAAGAGGTCCTCTCGAAAAACGACTCCTATAAGATCGTCTCCGTTCATAACTGGGTAGAGGGGCTGGAGAGACGTTAGAGCCATCCTCAAACCCTTAGAGACAGTCGTGCTATGAGTTAGAGGCTCCAGTCGTTCCTTGGGTATTATAACGTCTGCAACTGAGAAAGCCGCAGCAATAGCGTTTGTCTCAGCGCGCAGGTGTTCCTGCATAGCACCAAAGAAGATAATGAAGGCGATGACAAATAGCATGGGCTGGTCGAAAAATAGCCCAGCTATTCCCAGTAGTACGCAAATTGCCTGACTGACTCGAGCAGAGACAAACGTTGCTCGACGAACCTCCAGCAGGCCTAAGATTGCTCGCAGAACACGCCCTCCATCCATTGGCAGTGCGGGGAGTAGGTTAAAGATTGCTAGCCCAAAATTTGTAAAGAGGAGTCTAGCAGCAAAATTTGGCGGTGTGTCTTTGAGCGATGTAAGCGGCGGGACTTCGATCCACACATACATCAAGGACGCGATTGCTAGATTAACGAGAGGTCCTGCCAGCGCTATCAAGAGCTCAGCTTTCGGGGGTGGCTGAGAGGTAATCGCAGCTATTCCACCAAACGGGTAAAGCGTGATGTGCTTGGTCTGGATTCCATGCGCTTTTGCGACAAGTGCGTGACCAAGCTCGTGGAGGAGTACACATCCAAAGACGGCTACTACAAAGAGCCCTTCGACGATCGGAGAAGGGCTGTCAGTCATCAGAACGAGCCATGAGAGCAATAACAGGAAAGAGGTGTGGACGCGGATGGGAATGCCCGCTATCGAGCCCATCTCAAGTGACCAGCTAGAGCGGCGATGTTGCGCAGGCATGGGATCCTTGTATCACTAGGCCAGTTGCCGCCAGAACCACACTCGGTATATCCCCGGCGATCCTCTCTTTGTATTCTCACGATTCGCTCGAGTATAGTCGGTGCGATGCGAGGGCAGGAGGTGCATGGGTTATCCCACAGTTTGATTGTGGACAGAAGAGTGGAGGTCAGTCACGGGCTGCCAAGAGCCCGGCGCTTCAGCAGTGATGAATGGGGGTATGACGGGGCGCATAGCCGCGTTGGATGAGACTCCGTAGGGTAGCTGGCTCCACTGGTCACTAGGGGTGAATGCGCTGAAGTCGTCGCTGCGAAAGATAATAAAATCCTTTCTCCATGATAGGTTACGTCCAGAAGTTCCAGGTGGCTGGTCTTTGGATTTAGAGCTATTAGTGCTAGGCTTTCGCATTCACGGGGCTGCGTGTCTGTAGGTCGCGGGCTCTTCAGGAATCGTGTCGCGAAGAGTGTGTATGGTAGAAGAAATTAATGTTGGAGTTGTGGGGTTAGGATACGTGGGTCTTCCCCTTGCACTGGCGATCGGAAGGAAGTTTTCGAGCACAGTCGGCTTTGACGTGAACGACTCGAAAGTGCGAGCGATACTGACAGGAGAGGACCCGACATCAGATGGGCTGGAGGAGCAGATCCGCTCGTCGAAGGTTCAATTTACCACCGACGCCGAAGCGCTTAGGTCGTGCGACGTTGTGATTGTGGCAGTTCCAACGCCCATCGACGACAATCGGCAGCCCGACCTTGTTCCTCTTATTAAAGCAAGCCGTTCAGTTGGCGCCAATCTCAAGCGCGGTGCTATCGTGGTCTATGAATCGACGGTATACCCTGGGGTTACCGAAGAGGTTTGTGGGCCAATCATTGAGGAAGAATCGGGATATGTCCGTGGAACGGATTTCTTTCTCGGATACTCTCCAGAGCGCATTAATCCAGGTGATAAAGAGCACACGCTCGAGCGTATTACTAAAGTTATCGCTGGCGAGGACGCTGAGACCACCGAAAAGATCGCTGCGGTGTACGGTGCAGTAGTCGAGGCGGGACTATACAAGGCGACCTCGATACGAGTCGCGGAGGCGGCGAAGGTAATTGAAAATACGCAGCGTGATCTTAACATTGCGCTGATGAATGAGCTCGCGATTATTTTTGATAAAATGGATATACGTACCAAGGACGTCTTGGAAGCGGCTGGTACAAAGTGGAACTTCCTCAAATTCCAACCTGGACTCGTTGGCGGGCATTGTATTGGGGTGGATCCGTACTATCTCACGGCTAAGGCTCAACAGATGGGGTATCATCCGCAGGTGATCCTTGCGGGGCGCCGAATCAACGATGACATGGGCCGCTTCGTAGCCCAACGTGCCGTAAAATTAATGATCAATGCTGGTATTACCTTAAAGGGGGCCCGAATCGGCATCATGGGAGTGACGTTTAAAGAGGACGTTACGGATACTCGAAATTCACGTGTTCCTGATATTGCATATGAACTTTCGGAGTTCGGGATAGAGCCGGTGCTGTACGATCCGATAGCTGACCCTGAAGTGGTACGAGATGAGTACGGGCTGGAATTGAGATCTCAACGTGAACTAGAGGGAGTTCAGGGATTGATAGTTGCTGTGGGGCATCGGCAGATCAGAGAACTCGGACTTGAGTCGTTGATAAAGTTATTGGTCCCGGGTGGAATTTTTGTTGATATAAAATCCATATTTCATCCGGCGCAGTTCCCAGATCATATATCGTATTGGAGTTTGTGACATGACACCCCCCGCATCTCAAAAAACATGGCTAGTAACTGGAGCCGCAGGCTTCATCGGTTCGCATCTGTGCGAACGGCTGCTGACACTCGGACAACGAGTAATAGGCATCGATAATTTTTCGACCGGCTCTGCGCGAAATATAGATGCGATACGCGCTAGTACCGCGCCTCAAAATAGCGCGCTCTTTACTTTTTTTGAGCAGGATATTCGCGACCGTGAAGGTGTCGCCGCGCTGGTATCGCGTCACAGTCCAGCTATAGTGCTGCATCAAGCAGCTTTAGGCTCTGTGCCCCGATCGATCTCCGATCCGCTTGCATCTCATCAATCAAATGTGGACGGCTTTATCAACGTCCTGGAGGCAGCGAAAGAGGCGAAGGTTTCCCGCTTCGTTTACGCTTCATCAAGTTCAGTCTATGGAGACATTCAGGAGAGCCCGAAGATAGAGAGTCGAGTAGGCAACTGCCTGTCGCCATACGCTGCCACAAAAAAAATTAACGAGGTGTACGCGCAAGTGTTTGGACGAGTCTACGGTATAGAGACGGTGGGGCTACGCTACTTCAATGTCTTTGGACCTCGTCAGGATCCTAACGGTCCATACGCCGCTGTCATACCGAGATGGCTTGCCGCTATGGCCCGCAAGGAGAAGGTAACGGTGTACGGCGACGGGAGTACTTCAAGGGATTTCTGTTACATAGCTAACGTGGTCCAAGCAAACATTCTTGCTGCTACAGTAAGTTCAACGAGTCCAGTCATTAATAATGTGGTGAATATTGCTTGCGGCGCTACAACGTCCTTGTTGCAGCTGGAGCAAATGCTACGTGAGCAGGTTGCCAAGACGAGGGGATTCTCCCGAGACGAAATGCCTGAGCCGTCTTTTGAGCCTTTCAGACAAGGTGACATTTTGCACTCACTTGCAGACATTTCCTTGGCAACAGAAGCTCTCGGATATTATCCCTCCCATACGGTAGAGGAGGGTATCTCTGAGTTGGTTTCGGCCGAGCTCGCGACCTAATTCAGTCCGAATGGGACAGAAGTGACGTAATAGCTACCTTTACCTCGCAATTTCAGACACTTAGGGCCGCTTTTTGGGGCGCAAGTTTTGATCGGTGCGCAAAAAGCTGCTAGACTGCCGCAATGGTCGCCGTGTGTTCGGCGTCCCCTTATTAGTCACCGTAGTAAAAATTCCTTGAAGGGCTTGTTTCCTGTGTTGGGGGAATTGTGAATAGTTCGTTGCCTGGTGCTTCTCAGCTAACCGAAGCCTCTGTTGAGTTGTCGGTAAATTCCCCGTTTTCGAATCCTGCGATTTCTTTCTCTGTGTGTTCTCAGGACAACCTTGGGTGGTTCAAGCTGCATCCGCTTGAAGAGCAAGCGATGGGAGAAGCGGTATCGCCAAAAAGGCGGAAAGATTTCCACGTTGGAAGAGCGGCAGCCAGATGTGCCCTTGAGAAAGTTGGATTCCCCGTCGTTACGCCCGTCCTTCGGGGAGAGCACCGGGAGCCTTTGTGGCCCGTTGGTATTGTGGGTTCAATATCTCATAGCTCTGGCGTTGGTGTTGCGGCTGTGGCATGGCAACAGGATGTGCCTGCTATAGGGGTAGATATTCAACTTATTGAAGAACGATATACTGATGAGCTTATAGCGAGATTCGCAGATCCAGATGAATTTGACTGGGTTCGGTCGGAGCCCAGTCGGCGTACCGAGCGAGCCGTTAAGTTGTTCTCAGCCAAGGAGAGTGTGTTTAAGGCACTCTATCCGCTCAGAAAGGTATGGTTCGCTTTCGACGTTGCACATTTGACGCCTAATGAAACTGAGGATTCGTTTCGCGCATCCGTGCGACTGCCAGCCGTGTCGAGCAGCATTATCGAGCTTGATGTTGGTATTTCTTATTATGGAGGCAACATCATTACTGGTGCCTTGTTGACGCAACCGCTGCCATCAATTGGCCGATAGCGTCGCGACAAATGCTTTCAGGCCTCACGATCGTCCAGCGTCCTTTGAGCAGGCCTATCCGGCTGACCCTAGATGGACAGCGGAGGTATAGGAAGTTACTTTTCCACTCGGACTTCGTAAGGCGACGGTAAACTCAATGATTTTTGGAAGCTTGCTAGATTGATTGCCGGTCCAGGTGTCGGTCCACTCGTTTGTGAC